>CAIYYV010000352.1 GCA_903930425.1 Akkermansiaceae bacterium
GTCGTTTTTCGACGCATACAAAGCGGATATTTTCTTCTGCGATGCCCATTCATCCGAGGTCAAGGCACCACTGCGCCCGTTGGCCACAACCGTGAATGTCGCCGTTTTCACCCGGTTGTAGGCCGGTAGTTCGATCGTTGGATCGCATCCATACAGACCCGTGCTCACGGGCGTTTCCCCGGTTTGTCGGAAGCAACGGATTTTTCGCATGTGGTAGACGCTGACGTCTGGAGGACTTTGAGGATCATCCGATGAAGTGTGGAAGGAGCCCCAAACCAAGCCGGTAAGAGGAACCCCCGCCGCATCGCTAAATCGTGATAGATCCAGGGCCCAAGTGATTTCCGCATTGGCTGGCAGGGGGGAGGACAGGTAACTGCACAGCAGGACTTGCCCATCTTCTATCCACTCATACGAGAAATTCGCTCGGCCGATGCCGATTCCGTTAATCTGCCAGGTGATCGATCTTGCGGTCGTCAACATGCGCTTAGAGAAACGGAAGGTGATGGAGGAATCCCTTGGAATATCGGTTGAGGACGATGGCGGCAAAGCCGACTCAAACTGTGCCCCGAGCGCCACGCCGGTCTGGATGGCAGGCCTGATTTCGAAATCGACCGCTTTGCAATACCCAGCGATTGCGCGGGGGTATGTGAAATGCCCTCCAACGACTTTCACAAAAAGGATTTCCGCCCCATAGGAACGACCTGCCTGCAGCGTGTCGGCTGGCATCGTAACGTTTTCTGCAAGGCCATTGAGCGCGCCGTCGGAACCTGGCATTCCGGTGGTGAAAACGGTTTCGTTCGTTTCTTGATCCCAGACATTGCACAAGATAAAGTCCGTAACTGCGCCGCCCACCATCGGAAACCACTCAATGAGTGTGTCAGCCGTGGGGGTGATCGATTGAAGGGCGGTGAAATTCTTGACCTGCGGTACATTCGGATAGATGTCACCCGTCAACGCGAGGCTGATGGAGAACGGCCCTTCATTTTGGGTCGTGAAATCCAGCGTATACGTTCCGTTAGGGCGTGCGGTGTCGAGATCGAGCAGAGATTCGGATTGCCAATCACTGCGCAGGCTCGTTTCGCTTGGGCCATTGCGCAGCAAGGCTATCAACGCGCCACCAGGCAGTTGCAAGTTGCCTGACACCAAAGATGCGGCGGTTGACCCTTCCACAAAACCTTCAAAAGAAAGCGGCGGGTCATCGTTCGGGTTGTTCTGTTCCTTCAGTGCCACCAAATCCGGCCCCGTTTGCTCGAAGGTCTGGCCTTTCACGATCGCGATGAAGTTGACATCTGCCGCCACGGCACTCCCCCCGATCAAAACGACAAGCCAACCGAGCACAAGCCATCGGCCATGGCCGGTCTGGAAAAGCCGGGCCGCCACGGTCAGGAATCGATGCATCAATCTTTGAAATGGTGAATAGGGGCTCATGGCTGTGGTCAGTTGGTAATCGATTGCTGGCAAATCGCATCAGAAGTGTGCCAGAAATCACAACAGCTTGTCAAACGCATTGCTCAAGCACCTCAGACAGGGAATGATTCGCCGCGATGACTCGATGGACGGAAGCGACATTGCGGGCGGCGGCCTCGTGGCAATCCTTTAAAGCGGGCCAAACGTTCTTTACGAGCGGTGCCGTGGTCGAGGCGACGGCCGCGCAATCCGGTTGGACGGGCGCACTCAAAATCGCGAACCGCACCCTGCGCGTCAATGTCACCATGAAATCCGCGACGGATTTTGAAACCCGCTGTGCTTGCCCGGAAAACCAAAGAACCGGTGAAATCTGCGGCCACGCGGTCGCCGTAGGACTCGCGGTGCTTGCCGGCGGAATTTCCACCACTCAAACCCCTGCGCCGCCGCCTGCGCCAATCGTCACGGCTCGTCCCCGTGCAATTTCATTGCCGCCAAATTGGCACGCATCGCTGGCTCGTGGCAAAATAGCCGCCACCCTGACAGTGGCTCATGCCAGCGCGATCTCGCCCGCCGATCTGCAATTGAGCGCCTGGCTCGCTCAAGAAGGCCTCGCAGACAGCGAAACCCTCCACCTTCATCTTGACGGAACCCGGGGCATCGCATTCCTCGAGGCCATCGCAGGACATCCCGCCGTGACCTCGGCCATCAGCAAATGCCGGTCCGAATTGCCACGGGCGAGCGTTTTCGTCTCGCCGCCGCCCACCTCCAACAGGATCTCATCCAATTGATCCCCGATACAGCCGATGCCCACTGGCTTTCAATCGCTGGCACCTTCTGGCAAATCGGTCAGGATTCCCTCTGCCGCGCCGGCAATGGACCCGTCCCGCCTGCCTTCCAACCCATTTTAAGCACCCTCATTCGAGGCAACTCGCCAACCATCCCAGTTCGCCAACTCCTCGAACAACTCGATCCCTGGCAGGATTGGCTCAGCTTCCCGCCCGACGGCTGGCTCGAAACGCTCCATTTCGTCACGGCTCAGGCGTCATTCTCGCTCTACCTCGAAGGATCTCTCCAACACCTGGAAGCTCAACTGACTGTCCAATATGACCATTCCAAACCCGTACCTCCGGAATCGGGCCAGCTCGAATGCCTCCCCCGCCTCATCCACGATCACTGCGAATTACGCAATTTCCCCGCCGAAGCCCACGCCATCACCCGCCTCCAACAAGCCGGTTTCCAACTCGACAATCGCAGCAATGGATCCTGGTCATTGTCCGGCGAAACGGCGGTCCTCCACTTCCTCACCCACTGCCTGCCGACCCTCCGCGAAGCTTGGATCGTCAAGGAGGGTCCGCGATTCACCCAAGCTTCACAGCGGATCACTGTCGTTTCCCCAAGAATCAACGTGCTGCACTCCGGAAACGATTGGTTAGAGTTCGATCTAGTGTTTGAATCGACCGATGGAAGCACCATCCCAAGCTCCGAGATCCGGCAACTTCTGCGCGCTGGGAGCCGGAGTTCCAGGCGGCCAGGCGGCCGACACCTGATTCTTTCCGATGAGATGGCAGAGTGGATCGAACCCTTGTTCAGCGAACTCGAACTGGAACAAAAAAACGGCCACTACTTTGCCTCCGCCCGCGCCGGGGAGGTGGTTATGGAAATCCGTGAAAGACTTCATAAGTCACAGAGCGGAAACGGTTTGCAGGAATCACTCGATTTCGAACTGCCTCCCACACTGAGGGCACAACTTCGGCCGTATCAACGGCGAGGAGCCGCTTGGTTGTTGGACCGAGTCGAGCGGTTTGGAGGGGCGCTTCTGGCCGACGACATGGGTCTCGGCAAGACGATTCAAACGATCGTCTTGATCGAATGCTTATTTCTCAAAACTCTCTCCGACTCCGGTTGCGTCTTGGTCGTCGCGACCGCCTCATTGCTGGGCAACTGGCGGGCTGAATTTGCGCGTTTCGCGCCGGGTCGGAGGGTGAGGATACTTCACGGAGCAGGGCGGGATACAGAGCGCGAGCAGCTTGGAGCAGGCGAGGTCGTGCTGACCAGTTACGGGACCTTGGCGCGGGACTTGGCCTGGCATTTGAAGTGCGATTATCGGGCGGTGGTGGTGGATGAGGCCAGTTTGATGCGCAATCCTGACACCGATCATGCGCGGGCCGTGGTCAAATTGCGGGCGGCCTATCGGATCGCGCTCACTGGCACCCCGGTGGAAAACGGGGTGCGCGATTTGTGGTCGATTTTCCGTTTCATCCAACCGGGATGGTTGGGCGGGCGGGAGTTTTTTCGGGAATGTTATGAGCGACCGCTGGCATTGGGCGACTCAGCTGCAGTGGTCATGCAGCGCCTTCAGCTCAAAATTCAACCCTTTTTTCTCCGCCGCACGAAAGAACAGGTGGCACCCGAACTGCCCACCAAACTCTTTATCGATGAATTTTGCGATCTCAGTCTGGATCAGCAAACGGTCTATCGCGAGTTGCTGATCGAGGGTCGGAAGCAAGTGGATGCCCTTACCAACCAGCACCAGCCAGGGGCGGCGCGCATGCAAATGCTCACCGCACTGCTGCGGCTCCGTCAGGCTTGCTGCGACCTCGCGTTGCTCGGGAACGATCGATTGAACCGTTTGCTGGTTGCGCAGCGTTCGGCCAAGCTCCAACGCCTGTTGGAATTGTTGGATCAAGCCGCGAGTGGAAATCATAGAGTATTGGTTTTCAGTCAGTTTCAGAAGCAGTTACTGGAAATCGAGAAATGCATCTTGGACCGTGGAGGGTCCTGTTTGCGCTTAGATGGTCAGACACGGAACCGTCAGGAGCGGGTGGATGCGTTTCAGGATCCGGGCGGTCCGCCGGTATTTTTGATCAGTTTGAAAGCAGGGGGATACGGGTTGAATTTGACTGCAGCGGACACGGTGATTCATTTTGATCCATGGTGGAATCCTGCGGTGGAGATGCAGGCCACGGATCGGGCGCACCGGATCGGGCAGACTCGGCCGGTCACAGTTTATCGGCTGCTGACCCGTGGGACGGTCGAGGAAAAGGTACTGCAGCTGCAGGCGAAGAAGCGGGCTTTAGCGGCGGCAATTGATGAGACCGGGTTTGGGGATGCGGTGGGATGGTCGACGGAAGATATCAAGCAGGTGATTTTTTCGGATTCGGGCTTGCCTGAGGGGAGTCCTTTCTATTGACTCCCTCATGGCAGAGATTTCCCTAGGACTTTCATTTGATGATGTGTTGCTGGTGCCGGCTCTGAGTTCGGTTCTTCCTGGTGAGGCGGACTTGACGACGCATGTCACGGCGGGTATTTCGTTATTTTTGCCGGTGGTTTCGGCGGCGATGGACAC
>CAIYYV010000353.1 GCA_903930425.1 Akkermansiaceae bacterium
ATTGTTGAAGTGACGGAACGCCATCTCAACATCCACTCAAGATCCAATCAGCATTCAAAAATCAACAATCATCAATCGGAAATCAAACCGCTTAAAGTGTTTTCTGTAGGACGGGCCACACTAGGAGTCGCCGATGCCAAGTGGTGAGCGCGCTCCACAGCGGAGCGCGTCAATCTCCCTCCAATCCCGCATCGGGGATATGAGTGAAACTGATACGCATCGGTGCTTGGTCACGGCTCTCCTGTGCGCTGCCATAGTAAATCACTTTGCGGCCGTGACGCGCCCGCAATTGATCGAGGGCGGCATCGAGGCGCTGGTGTTTTTCGGTGGCTGCCGTGGTGGCGGTCGCGCTGCGGACCGTCGCATCGCCGTCATCTTGAAACAACTGCGGGGTGTGGTTGCCCGGTTCGCAAAGCCGAGTGAGCACCACGCCTACCTTGAGAATCAGGCAACCGGGTTCGGGGCGGTCGTGCCATAGTTGTTCCATCAAGTGCATGAGGGCGAAGGTCGCATCCGTTTCCACCGTATGTGCGTCCGCCGACCATGACGGGCCTCTCACAAAACCGAGCTGCAGGGTAAGCGACCCGGCGAGCAGATGCTCGGCACGCAGGCGCTCACAAGCCTTGTGCAGCAGTTTGCAGAGAACCGGCCAGGCGCGGTCGGGCGTCCGGCTATCAGGGGCTAACACATGGCTGTGGCCAAGCGATTTACGGGCGGTGACAATGTCCGGAATTTCATCGCCGCGCAGCAAGTGCCAGAGGCGTTCTCCAAGGACGCCACCCCACGCCTTGTGCAACTCGGGCTTGCTGGCCGCACACAATCCGGCAACGGTGCAGATACCCGCAGATCGGAGGCGTGCTTCAGTCCGGCGGCCGATGCCTGTTAGATCGCGAAGCTCGAGCGCATGCAGGATGTCCGGCAGTTGGTGGTACTCGATCAGAAAGAGCCCGTCGGGCTTGCGCATCTTGCTCGCCATTTTCGCCAAATACTTGTTAGGGCCGGCACCGATGCTCACCTGGATGACGGGTGAGACATCGCGGGCGACGGCCGCCTTGATCTTTCTGCCAATGGTTTCGACGGCAGCGGGTTCGCGGAGGTTGTAGGGCAGCCAGGCCCACATTTCATCAATGCTGAGAACGGCTTCGACATGGATGCAGTCTTCGACCGCCGCGATGACTCGGTGATGGTAACGAATGTATTCCGGCGGTTTGGCTTCGACAATGGCAATGCCGGGGCACAGGACCCGCGCCTCGCTGATCCGGGTGCCGGTCTTCACGCCGAACGCCTTGGCCTCGTAACTGGCCGCTATGCAGCACGAAGTTTCCGCCATGACGGGTGCCACGGCCACCGGCCGCCCGCGCAACGATGGATCCAGATGCTGCTCGACCGATGCGAAGTAGGAATCGCAATCAACGAACAAGGCTGTCAAAGGACGCTCCACAGCCGGAACGAATGCACGGCGACGGACGTCGGGTCAAATGGAAAGCACTTGTGTGCGACTCGACGTGATGATCCTGCCAGCCGAGCTTGTGAATCGCGCCCATGGGTTCGCCTCGATTCCTTGAGCGCGCGGAGTTCCACGCGATAGGGATCACTATCCTGTTCCTCCGCGTTTTTTTCTAAAATGGCTAGGGTGGGCTGTCCTCAGCACAAAGCACGAGGGACGAAAGTGTGAGCGTAGCCAAAAGGAGGATGAAGCGGATCATTCGGAGTAGTGGTATGCGACCCGCAGGAACTTCTGCGTGTCGGGTTCGATGGGGGTGTTGACGCGATAGGTTCGAGTAAGGGTGCCGTCGGCATTGTCGGTTTCGGCAACCAGCACCGGATTGGGTTCAGGGGCCCATGGGACGGATGCACCCAAGTCAGCGGAAGATTCCAGTGATTGACTCGCGCGGGCGAGGTTTTGGCGATGCGGCAGCTGATACCGAGGTATGAGTCGCCCGCCGTGATGATTTGAGGCAATGGGCGGAAGGCAGAAACGGCGGAGTTCGGTTTGCTGCCGGTGAGAAACTCGATCAGTGCGCTGTTTCCATCGCAGTCGACATCCGAACGGTCGGTGGTCACGCCGTAGTGCGATTTCCATGCGGCAAAGGGCTGAGCGCCTGAGATGCCGGTATTGTTAGGTGCATTCGGGGTGGGTGTGGAAAAAAAAACCGTTTCTGATAAATTGCTTTCAGAAATGCCGAATGATTCATCCGACAACTGTGCGAGGTAGGGATTGTAGGCGTGGATGACGGTGCTGCCATCGGGTGCAATCAAGGCGAGTGATCCGCCTGTATCTGTTAGGGTGAAATTCGTGTGGAGCGGCGCGTCGGCCACCGCTCGGTTTTTTGCCGAGGCGAAAACGAGCATGCGTCCGCCGGGGTCGAGCACGGTGGTGGTGGGGAATTGCCACATCATCGGAGTGCTCATGTTGTTCGTGAGGTAGCAATTGCTGAGCGAAACCCCGGTGGTGCCGCGATTGCTGATTTCCAACCAATCGGAAAAAGTACCGTCGGCATCCTGCAAGCCATGCGTGTTGATCGATTGGAACTCATTGATCAACGGCTTGGGATCCAACGCGTCGTAGGTCTCAAGATTTTGGAAGGTTTCCTCGGCGATCTTGCGGGCACCGGCGGCATTCGGGTGGATTTTATCGGATAGAAACCATTCCGGATGGTTTTTGAGGGGTTGATACATATCTAACCGATCCACACCGAGATAGCTGAGGGTATCGCCCACGAGCGAGTTGAGTAATGGAAGATTCGAGCTGCCGTAGAAAGTTTGGCCTGGGAAAAGCGGCGCAAGTTCATGCCAGCAGATATAGTGGGCATCGTTGATGGTGCTGGCGGCGAAGCCTTGGATGATCGCCTTGTATTCCGCGCGGAATTGCGCCGCAGTGAAAGATCCCCACTCGGTGATGTCATTGATGCCGAGATTGCAGATCACGAGATCTGGATCGTAGGTCTTGGCTGCGGTGAACTCGGTGGTATTCACGTAGCGGTTGGCGGCCACCGGGTTCACGCGGGCTCCCGAGTGGCCGAAATTCTGGACTTCAAAATTCGTGGTGCCGAGAAGTTTTGCCAGTTGGGCGGGGTAGGAATTTGTGGCGGGATCGGTGATGCCGTAGCCGTAGGTGATTGAGTCGCCGATGCAGGCAACGCGGATTTTTCGTCCGAGCCCGGCAATCATCCAGTCATCCGTGCGGAAGGGCATCGCGGATAGATCGACCGTGCCGTTGCGGTTCATGAAATTCACGTCAGGCCCCATCGTCCATGCGAAACGCACGGCCACCGGGGATGGGACGCTCGCGGCAGTGACTTCCACCGTATTGCCGACGAGGGTGGCCGTGGCGGCGACAAAGGTGCGGTCCATGCCGGCGATTTCAAAATGCCGCAGTGCCGCACCATCGCTGGAAACCAAGCCGCCACCGATGTGGTCAAACTCAAGGATCATTTTATTTCCGGAAATCGTGTGGCGTTTGTAGCGCGGACCGGAATACTCGAGTGAGGATTCCCCGTAAAGTTTTGCTCGGGCGATGCGGGCCAGGCGCAGGCCGACGGCTTCCTTGTTCGTGGGATGGACATTGCCATCCGTTCCGAACTCGGTGACGACGGCTGTTTCGACAGAATCTCTAGCAGCATCGAGACGTTGTTGGGCCTCGCGATACCATGGCCACTTGGTGCGGTTGGCGGCACTGATGCGTGGCAGCATCACTTGGTAAAATGGAAACGTGGGTTTTCCGAAAGCCGTGCGCCATGAATCGACCAGCACTTCCATCACATGCGATTGATAGTCGGATATCCATTTGCCACTGCGTCCATAACTCACAGCTGTGCCGGTGGGTGTATCCGTGAATTCGGCATTGGATTCGCCCTGATACCAGATCGCTCCTTTGAATGTGAATGGCAGGATCGGTTCGATGCCGACATCATAGAGAAACCCCGGCGCATAAGGATGGGGATGCGGCTGCGTGAGGTCGGACTGAGTGTAAGTGCCGAGGTTTTGACTGATGCGGCTCGCCGTCCATTGACCGAGAGCGGGGCAGCTTTTCGGCATTTGAAAGGGGATTTTCAATACCGGATCCGCAAGCAAAACGGAGGGTGGAATGTAAGCCTCCGTGCTGGTGCCCCCGATCGAGATATCTAACACACCGACCGGCACGTCTGAACCTCCCGGGCCCTTGCCTTTGAGCGCGTCGGCCAACTCGCTGGCATAAAACCAAGCGACGCCGGATTGAGGGCTCACGGTGGTGGCGTCCATGACTTGCCATGTTCCGATGAAAAATGAATCGGGCGTGAGGTTTGCATAATCCGCCGCGCCGTAAACCTGTGAGGCGCCGGTGGCGACGGAGCCATCCCAGTTGCACATGCGGACGAGCGGATAATTCGCCGCCTTGGGCGTGGTGGAGCTCGCGCCCACCGTGAAATTCATGTTGGATTGCCCGGCGGCCAGCCATACTTCACCCACGAGAATATCCGTTAGGGTGGTGGTGGCGGATCCGGTGGCCGTCAGTGATTGACCTACTGTATTTGTAGTAAGAGGATCCAGAGTCACCCGCCAGTAACCTGTGGCATCTGTGGTGGTGGTTTTCGTTTGTCCGGCAATAGTGACGGAAATCGCCTGTCCCGAGGCGGCCGAGTCGGTTCCGAAAACCGCAACGGGTTCATTGCGTTGGAGCACCATGTGACTGCCGAATATCCGGGCGAAACGGGTGGCCGCGCCCGGTGACGGAAGCGTTGCGTCATAACTCACCGATGTGACATAAAGCGCGCCGGTGCCACCGCTTGAACCGCCGCCGATGTGAATACCGCGTGCCTGGCTGCCTGCTGCGATGGACCCGAGGGCGACGACATCCACGCCGTCGCGGGTGAGTTTGGCGGTGCTGCCGTTGTGGACAATCGCCCACGTGTGGTAGCCGTTGTCCTGCGCGGCCACATTTTGAATCGTGGTCGACGTCCCACTGCTATTCCAGTATTGCACGTCGATATTTCCACCGGTCGCCGCGTCCGCAAATGGAAATACCAAATACCGGATCGTGCCGTTACTCCACTGGATGAGGTTGTCCGCGATGCCGTTTCCATAGACGATTTTGGCATTCACCGTGAGCGACCACGGGTCGCCGGCGCCGGGGATATTTGCAGCGCCGTAATCCTTATACAGGGTCGGGTTGGTGGCTCCGCTCGCCGTGCCGTTGTCATTCAGAATCCATGCCAGAGTGCCGGAGTCATCGACACCTTGGGAAAGTCCGCCCGCGGAAACAGTCCATCCCTGGCTGATGGGATTCTGGGCTTGTTGATTCAAATCCGCAATGTAGGTCGCGTAGGGAGTGGCCGAGACTGCGGCGATCGATGAAACGATTGCGATGAGAACTGTTAGATGGATTTTGAAATCGGATTCCATAAAATTCGGGGAACTCGGTTGAATCAAGGAGCGCCCATGGCTGTGGCGTGGCAACGGTAGAACTGGTGCGTGGTAGCACTCGATCGGGTGAGCGTGTAGGTGACCCACTCCGTGATGCCATCCGGATCATCAACGATCGAACGAATCGGGGAAGGATCGTCCGCCCAGCTCGCGGCACCAAGTGTTTCGCTGGTCTGCAATTGATAGCGAAGTCTCAGCGCATTGTAATTTTTCGATCGCCTGTGACTGAACTGCACGCTCGATCCATCCGCGTCGGTTGAAATCCTCGTGGCCACATCCGATGGACCGGGGCTTGTGGTGCTTCCGCCGAATGCCATTTCGCACAGCACGGTGAAGCCATCATGATCCGGATCCTCCGAAGCCGCATGTGCGGTGATGTTCCCATACTGTGCGCTTTCCCAAGAGTCATCGAGACTGTCGGCGTCCGTATCCGTGAATGGGTTGCCCGTGCCGCCGGCGTTTGTCGTGGCGGATGCAATCGCCGACGAGGCGGTCGTGTTTTGATTCAGGCTTTTGTCGCGGGCGGCGACCGAGTAGGCATAACTTCCACCAGACAGAAGTCCGGTGTCCACATACACTGCGGAATCCTGCCAGCCGCTGTCATTGCCACCGCCGGAAAGGCAGGTGAAATAGTATTCCACGCCACTGGCATCTGTCTCGGTGGTCGCCGTCATGGAGAGCGTGGTGGTGCTGGTGGCATGTGGCAACACACTCCACGACATCGGACTCGGCGAGGGTGGGCTGGAATCCACCGGCTGGGCTGCGGCCGTTCGCGCCAATGCCGTGATCGACAATCGCGCCTGTGGAACGAGTGTGCCGGCAGCCGCGCCACTTGCGGCGAAGCCCACATTCAATCCCGCGAGAACATTCTGGAGATCGATCCAGTTTTGTCCTGTTAGCACACGACCCAGGATCCTGACTTTTTCGTATTCCTCAATACCGTCGCGCAGCGACTCAAAACGCATCGACGTCCGGGGGCCTGGATAGACGAGGAAGGTATCCCCTGCGGGGTAGGCCGAGTGACGCGTGTCCGTAAGCGGATCCTCGACCCAACTGTTATAGGCCCATCGCAGTGTGCCATCGAACCCTGCCGCCGCGGCATACCAACCATGCCAGGCAATCTGAACCGGCGGTGAATAGGTAAACATATTCGGGGATGCGATGTCACATGCGCCGTAGAAGGTCGATTTCCTGCCTGTTGCTTTCCGGTTCTGAGCCACGGTGCGCACGGCATCGGTGATGGCTGCCCCATAAACGGACCAGTCATAAACGTCCGGATCTAACGAGGCATAGTAGTGCCCGGCTGTTGCAATCTTGAGTTCCGGCGCCACTTGTTTCACGAGATCGATCGCGGCCCGCATGACACTTTCGCCGCGCTCATCCATGGCAATGGCCGTGCGGTGCATCCAGCCCTTTTGATAGAGGTGCACACGAAACGCCTTCAAAAAAGGTGTCCAATGATCCGTGTAGGCCTGCGTTCCGGGAGTGAGTGTCGCGGTGACATAGGCGGACGTCGCCTCGTTGTAGTAACGGTATTGATTTCCCCATGCGATCATGGAGTAGCAATTGATCTGCCTGGTGATTCCGGCGGCATCCGCGAGCTTGACGTAGTCGTCGAAGCGTGAGAAATCATAAGACCAGGACCCGTCAGCATGCTTGGTCCACTCAACTAGGGATTCATAGTCATCATAGGTTTGTCCGCCCCATGCACTGTGAACTATCGTGGTCGTAATCACCTTTTGCCCGGCTTTAGCGAGCATGTTTAACTGTTCTGAGATGGCGTCCTTGTGTGCCTGTGACCAAACCGCCAATCCATGATAGCGCGCGATGGACCATGGGCTTTGCCACAAATCGAGATGGAACGCCCACGCGGAAGGATCCGGGAGCACCAGATCCAGCACCTCGATATTGAAGGTCAGATCGATGGGTGTGAGACCGGTTCCAGAAACAGTGATCGTCCCTTGATATGTGCCGACTGGCGCGGAGGCGGGCACATCCGCGGTTACCCAAACCGGTTGCGCGTTATTGCTGGAAATCGTGATGGGTGAGGTATCTGTATCGATGGCATCGGGCTGCAAGGTGACGGGACGCGACAGATTATTTCCGCAGCCGGCACCGCCGTCATCGGCGATGGAGGAGATCACAAACCGCGGTTGAATGGCGAAGCTCGCGCCGGAGCCATGGGTCAGGGCCGTACAGGTGAGTGATAGATTGCTCACCGCTCGGTTCGCCCACAGGACGAGTTGTGAGTTATATCTTTCGCCGCGCCACGCGGTTCCAGAAAAGGTCACGGCACCTCCCGTGCTCGGCTTGAAGTTGCTCAGATAGCGGGTGTCGACGCTTCCGAATGAAGCTTCCAGTTCCGCGGGTCCGCTGCCGATGTCATAGAGAGTTCCGATGAGAGTATCCCATCCTACCCATGAACCCGCCGCGCCGACGTTCGAGAACTCCAATTGCAATTGACGGCCAATCACGTCTGCTCCGGCCAGGACGGTGAATGATAGATTTCCACTGACCCATTGCGCCGCAGCCAACGTGGTGGATCCCAGCAAAGTCCGGGTGACACCCGTCATGCCATACGCCTTGACGCTCAGCACGGCGCCACTTGCGACGGTGTTGGCATACTTGAAGTCAATGCGGTAGTTGCCGGCAGTGATCAAATCGCCATTGCTTGTGCCCGTGCCACCGTATCCTTTTCCGGCCCAAAAACTCTTGCCGTCAGGTGAGCCGTCGGTAGTCGAACTATGACCTGCCTGATTGCCGGCAACCCCACCGCCGAGTGTGAAATTCCATCCTGTGCCGGCATCCCCCGTGGCCGTCATCGTGCCGAATTGGATCGGCACCGCGGCATTCGCATTCCCCTGGAATACGAAACTCAAAACGAGAGTGCCGAATAATATGAAATGCTTCATTGAATTGTTTTGAGCGTGATATCTAACAAATCCTTCTCCGCGGCGTCCGTGATGCTTGTAAAATCACGCGCGGTGGATTCATCATACTGCAACGATGAATTCCCCTTGATTTGCGGCGGGCGAACGGGACGTGAAACCTTGTCTAGCATGGACTCGATGGCGAGCGCGCTCTGCGGGGATTTTGCTTTCAGGACTTGGATTTTTTCGTATGCGACGATGCCTTGCCGGAACAACTCGAAGCGCACGGATGAGCGGGTGAAGGGCACCTTGGCATCACGGTCTCCCGGATAGATCTGGAACGTGTCTCCGGTTTCGTAAACCTTGTGGTCCGTCGTTTGAGTGGGGTTGTCATTCCAACTGTCCACCGCCCAGCGCACATAGCCATCGGCCTTCAAGCGCGCGCTATACCAACCGATGAACGCGCTCTCCGCCGGCCGGGAATTTCCAAAATTGCCCGGATAGGTTCCGGTGCAGGTATACCATGACGATTGCAAGCCCTTGGCGCGCCGGGCCGTCGCCCAATCGGCGAATTGTTTTTCGCTCCACTTGTCATTGACCATCATCTTCGTGCCGCCGTGCATGGAGATGGCGTCGAGGCTATCGTCAAAGGGATGCGTGCGATTCGCGGCGGCGGAAATCCGCAGGGCCTTTCCGAGGTATTTGAACTGGTTAAGGACTGTTTGCACATGAGCCATGTTTCCGAGGCCGCGTTCATCCGCACCGATGCGTGTTTTTTCAAACCAGCCGTTCTTGATCAGCACCGGAACGAACTGCGTCATGAAGGCTGACCACACCTGATCATATTCCTCCCAACTTTTGAACGGGTAGATGATCTCTTTTCCAGTGGCTTCATCGAAACAAGTCACGGCGGAAAACTTGCCGGAAATCCACGGCAACATCGAAAAGCACTCAATGTGCTTGTTGATTCCAAGATTCATGCAAAACGCCACATATTTTTCGAAATGCCGGAAATCAAAGACAAAGCTTCCGTCGGTCTTCCGGCGCCAATGGATCATTTCGTCATAAGAAAAATTCGTTTGGGCTTGTTCACCCTTGAGCATATAGGAACTCCGCCATGGATCCTTGACCAGATTGACGGTGATCGTTTTGAGGCCCGCATCCCTGAGCAGCTCCAAGGTGGGTTTATACCATGCCAGATGGCGGTCCGACCATAACACCTCCGCACAGCCTTGGTGCGTTCTTTTTAACTCATCCTCGCCGTGGCACTTGCAGCCCATATAATAGTGAACTGTCGCCTGGGGATGCGTCCAGTAATTGACATCAAATGTCCAATCCTTGACCGCCGGAATCGTGACCGGCAACACCTTGATCGCAAATGAAAAGGCCAGGGACTTGCCCCCCATTTTCACTGTTAGGGTGCCTCGATACATGCCCGTCTCGGCGTCGCGCGGAATGTCCACGCCGACCCACAGCGGTTGCAACTGCCCCGCGCCAATGATGACGGGATCGGAGCCATTGAGCATGTCCGGGACTTGTTCCACCCATGTGGGATCCGTCGCATAACGGTCGTGGGTGTTCATTTGGATGAATTTCAGGAAATTCAAACGCACTTGTTTCGCGGGAAGGCTTCCATTCGCGCGGGTCAAGTCGCTCGCACTGACTTCTGCGCGCACCGGCTGGTCTCCAGCCCACAGGACGATCTGCCAATTGACGCGCTCCCCACGCCAGGCGTAGGCATTCCGCTCCCGATCATTCATCGACGTGACGCGTGTGATGTCGGCGGGCCTATCACTTTTCGTCGTTGCCACAAAACTGCCGCCGCAGGCGGGTGCAGCAACGGAGAGTGCGCAGAACATCCGTAGGCAGAGCAGACAAAGGCAGACTTTCATCCATGGGGGCATCATCATGTTAGGGTGGGTTCACTGTCGAGATCCGATAGAAATTTTGCAAATTCTCCCCTATGGGCACGTCCATCGTCAGATCTCCGAGGGTGGAGGAATTCGTGATGGCTTCCAGTCCGGGTACGGTTTGCCATGATCCGGATGTTAGGGTCTGCGAGGATTCTAACTGATAGATGGCATACGGGATTGCGGGCCACTTGAGGGTGAGACGGTTCGTGGCTGTGCGGCGTTCAATCGTGCGGACCCGAAAGTTTGAATTCGCGTCGAACGGATCGGTGTGTGCCTGGTATTCGAACAGGTTCGTCTGGCCATCCCCGTCCGAATCGAGCGAGGCATCCGCCGGATCCGCTTTGTTGAGGCCGGTGGCGTCCTCGTAGAAATCCGGCAGGCCATCGAGATCGGTGTCGGTGGTGCCGGTGATCCACTCGATGGGAAAGCGCATGAAGAGCAGATCCTCAATCGAGCCGAGATCACCGGTTTCATAAAACAGCCCAATATCGCCATCTGGAAGAATCGTCATGCAGGAGTATGCGGCGGGACGCGCGTCGATCTGGCGTTTGTAGGGCCAGGTCAAACCTTCGTCGAGACTCACGCGGATGCTCATCTTCTCACGGGTGCTGCTGTCCGGATTGGCAAACAAAAGCGCGGAATAGGCATGACCGTCGCGCACCGAGCGGTAGCGGTGCACACTGCCCTCCACGGTGGGGTCGTTCTGGGAATACCATGGAGTCCCCCAAGATCCTTGATCGATGGTTTGAGTGGCGTGGTTCCAGGAATAGACGCACCACAGGCGCTGATGGTTGGTGTTGAAATTTTTCATCGAGATCAACAGATTGCCATTATCGAGTTCGACGATCTGGGACTCGTTGGTGTGCGGCGAGCCGCTCGGATTCGCGGGTGGCGCATTGTTCCATGTGACACCACGATCCTTCGAGTAGATGAAGTTCGAGTAGGCCACGTTGGCGGCATCCTTAAATTGCGAGGGAAAAACGAGCGTGCCATCGCGCAGGCAGATGCCTTTCCCGGGACCTTGAAAATAGAGCCGCCACGCAGGATTCTTGATTTGTGAGGTGATCGAAACAGGGGCGGTCCATGTGATGCCATCGTCGTCCGAGTAGTTGAGCACGAACTGCCCGGTTTCGGCGGGGGTAAGTCCGGGGCCTGAGCCCGACCATCCGCGGTTGCCGAACGACCACAGGCCGGCGCACCAGATGCGGCCGGTGACCTTGTCCACCAGCAGGCAGGGATCGGCCACGCCGTTGCCCTGAGAGTTCGCCACATTTTTGTCGTAATCCATGATCACCTGCACGGGCGACCATGTAACCCCGCCATCGGTCGAACGCCGGATTCCGATATCAATGTCAGCCGGCAGATCGGGAGCGCTTCCTCCGTAGCGGAGGTCAAACGAGGCAATGAGCGTGTTTGCATTGGTGGTCACAAGCCCGGGGATGCGATAGTAGCCGACTCCATACTGGTCCCGCGCATGCAACACGGTGCGATACATCAGGTTGTTGATGGTGAGTTTTTCCGGTGGCGAGGTGATCGTGGGAAACCGACTTCCGGCGGCCTCGCCCACCAGATGAAACGAGGTGATGGATGCGTCCAAAAAATCGCCCATGGTGGAAGTGTTTTTCATTTTTGCGGCGATCCAGAAATACGATGACAGCGCGGCAATCGGAGAGTTGAAGGTGGCGCTCAGGGTTCCTGAAGATGGAGAAAGCGAGTCGAGGAGTGTGGCATTGCCCGCATCAAAAACAGTGCCGGACGGAGAAGAATAAACCTGGATCTCCACGATATCAGACAGATCGGTCGTTCCTGTTAGATTGAAATCAATCCCGGCCAATGCATAGCCCGGAGTGGAAGTATTGCCGGCGGAGGTGATAGCAAGCGCGGCCATTCCATGGATGCCGATACGGGAAACGTCCCGGTCGCTTTGCACGGTGGTGGCCGATACAAAGGTCAGCGAGGCGGGCGGGATATCTATCAGATCGCCCCATTTGTCCTGCATATATGAAGTGACATCAGACTTTTCAGCAACGCTGAGCAATCGGTTATAAACCAGGATTTCCGCGACTTCGGCATTGAGCTTTCCAGTGGCCCCTCCGTTGGCTCCGAGAATGAGCCCGCCAAGCGCGGTGGTGAGGGCGACGTTTCCGCCACCGCCCACGTTGATGCCATCAATGAAATGCCTGACGGTCGTCGAGCCGACGCCGTCATCAAATTCGAAAATGTGGGTTTGCCAGGTGTTAGCCGCCATCGCCGTGGTGACCAGATCCGTGCTGGTCCAACCGGCGGCGGTCGATTGCACGCCAAGCTGCCAGTTCCCGGTATTGATCTGCGCACGGGTCTTCCCTGCGGTCGTGCTGCCATCAAACAAGAACCCGTTGGCGGTTCCCTTGAGCCGTACCCGCGCCACCACACAACGGTCGCCCGTCATGGACCCCCAATTCGTGGCGGCCGCCCACAACGCGGACGCCCCATCTAACAGCACCACATCCGCGGTGCCGCCGGTGCTGCTGTGCAAGTAAAGCGCGGTCTTCGGAGTGCCGATGATTCGATCCAAGTCCCGCCCGGTGACTCCGGCCTGATTCGCCCACAAAGTGATCACTCCCGAGCTGTCCTTGGTGACACCCGCGCCTGCCATGTAATGCGCGTAGGCTGTTGCCGGCGGTTCGACCGCGATGGCTGGATCCAGCAGGCAGGCGAGCACGGCGATCAAGCGCCATCGGCAACGAAAAAAAGGAAGGGCAGTCATGAAACAAAAGTCGAATTTAGCGCAGCTTCTCACGAAGTGAGTGCCGCGATGGAAAGGTGCTACGTGCAAATGAATCATAAAATCCCCGCTTTGTCAGAACCCGTGAGGTGGATGGGTCAACAAACCACCCAATGATCGTTCCCGGCTTTATTTGACGGCTTTTACGCGGACGAAGAGCTTCGATTCGCGAACCAGCTCCGGGGGCAAAGCAACGGTGATGGTCTCCACAGGCGTGGCGAAGTTGCTGGTTTCCGAGACGGTGCTGAAAGGCATCCATGCGCCGGTTAGGGTGGTGGACGACTCGTAACTGAAGGTGAGGCCGCTCAACGTGATGGGCCGCCGTGTATAACTGAAGGTGCGCCTCAAGGGATTGGGCGGAGCGAGGATCGGGTTGACCGATGCGGCGGAATTCGGTGCGAGCCCGAAGGCATACTCGTCGAAATTGCGCAGGCCATCGCCGTCCGCGTCCCCGGCCGCTGTGATGTTAGTACCCGGAGGGAAGGGAATACCGGAGCCCCATCGGGAAAAATCGCCTACCGTCCATTCGAGGTTTTGCCCATTCACTTCGACCGTGCCAGAAACGCCGGACGGCTGGTTGACGATGCCCGGGGTGCCGGTGATGCCGCCCGTGGCAGTCGCGAGAATGTAAGTGCCATCGACGGGAGTGCCGGCGGCTGTGAGAGTGAGAACATTGCCGCTGATCAAGTTAAGTGTGCCGCTGATCGTGCGCTTGACCTGCGAGCCCGGAACGGATGCCACCGCCAGCACATGAATACCGCCGGATTCAATGGTGACATTGCCACCGAGGTTGCCGTTACCGGCCAGAGTGGCATCTTTCATCACAGTGACGGCAGTGACGCCGAGGCTGCCCGTGACCTTGAGAATCCCTTCATTCACATGGGTGGCACCGGTGTAGCTGTTGGTTCCCGACAACTCGAGCGACGCCGCCCCGGTCTTGATCAGCGATATCGGACGGCTGCCTCCTTCAACGAAGGTGCCCGCATAAATGCCGTCGACCGATTGATTCACGGCAAGCAAGCGTCCGCCTGTGCCACCTGCTATCGTGAAATCCGTGCGGATGTTCGCCGAACTCACGCCCGAGAGATTGTGAAGGGACGTGGTGCCGTTGACGCCAATGAACAACCGGGAGTTGGCTCCAGAAAGGGTCACTGAACTGCTGTTAGAAAGTCCGCCCAAACCGATGGCCAGCCCTCCCGCATCGACCGACGTGGCACCGGTGAAAGTGTTCGTCCCCGAAAGCGTCAGGGTGCCGTCGCCCGCCTTCACGAGTCCACCGTTAGAAATGACACCGGAAAAATGCGCGCCCAAACCCGTTGTGAAATTTGAAGTGAGCGTGCGGATTCCGCCTGTGAGATCCACGTTTGCGGTAAACGTCAACAAGCCGGCACCCAGCCCGCTGCCACCGAACCCCGTGTTCCCGCCAATCGCCACAGCACTGCCGATTGTGCGGGCGTTGGCGTTGCCGGAACCGATGGCTCCACCGTTGAGACGAAGCGTGCCACTGCCAAACAAGTTCACCAAAGTTTGGATCTTGATCACCCCCGATTGGAGCGTCGTGTCGCCGCTTCGATCCATCGCGCCTGCTTGCAGGTTGTTGAACAAGGTGCCGCCATTGATAACGAGTTCGCCAGATCCTGTGAGATCCTGGATGCCGGCAAACTCGACCGTGCCCGGCCCGGACAGAGTGGTGAGAGTGCCCGCATGGAAAGTGGTGACCCCGCCCGAGCGCAGCAAGGTCCGGCCGTCCGCCACATTCCATGACTGCGACGCCCCCAGCGTGATGTCGGATTCGATGGTTAGATTCTGCGTGGCGGCCGTCATATCGATCCCACCCGCACCGAGTGTGAGCGTGTTGCCTGCGGGAATAGTCACGAGACCGCCGGCGTCGGCGACACGCAGTCCGTGCCATGAGGTGTCGGCACCGAGCGCCACCGAAGTGGCTGCGGGAGTCGTGCGGTTCCAGAGGGCGACGTTGTCCGCGCCGGGCGCGGTGCCACCCACCCAGCTGGTGCCAAGGGTGAGAGCATCCGTATTGTCCTGCTTGGTGAACAGCACGAGATCCAAAGTGATATTCGCCACGGCGCGCGATGACGATAATCCATCCGTGACCGCCTCAACCGTGAGCACTTGAGACCCCGAAACAGTGGCATCGGGAAACCGGCTGAGCGATAGCACGCCGGTCGACGCATCCACATGAAACTGCCCCGTGGGATCACCGGCCACAATGTGGTAAACGGTGCTGGTCCCCGACAATGCGCCGTCACAGGCCACGGTAGTGAGGGCCGCCCCGGGAGACACGGGATCGCCAAACGACACACTGCGGTCTGTGAGTGTCGGCGGACTGTAGGCCATCACCGCAAGCAGATTCTGCGCGTTGAGCGCGCGGCGATAGATCCGGATGTCATCGAGCGCGGCGTTGAGAAACGCGGTGTGATCGCGAGCATCCGAACCGACAGCTACAATGAGCGGTTCGAGTGATTTCACGGCCCCACTCGCCTGCCCGGCAAGCACTCCATCGATAAAGATCCGGCCCTCCGTGCCCTCGCGCACCGCGGCGATGTGATGCCACTGCCCGTCATTCACCGTCGCAGTGGTGGCAAAATCAAATTGGAATCCTCCATTGTAAATAAAGAAGGAGACCGTTCCCTGTGGCGTGACACTCAACTGATATTGGCCCTGATAGCCATTGGTTGTGCCGTCGCGCTGTTGGAGAATCACCCCTCCATCGGCGTCGCTCGTCTTGACCCACGCAGCCAAGGTGAACGACCCAGTGCCAACGAGCGAAGCCGCCGAAGCCATCAGAATCTGGTCGGCCACCCCGTCGAGTTGCAGCGCGTTCCCGCTTTTGCCCGCCACCCGGCTGCCACCACTTGCCATACCGTGGATCCCACGCACCGCGTCGGCACACACCGGATAGGCCGCCTCATCGAGCCGCCACCACGCATGCAGTCCGGCAAACTCGGCGGCGGGCATGGCCGCCGGATCGACCGCCGACGTTCCGAGCTGATGTTCTAACATGTCGGAAAATCCGTCGGCATCGGCATCGGGCACGGGACGCAACGCCGCGTGGGGCGATATCATGACCAGATTGTCGAAAACCGCGCGCGAGGTGAACGCACTGCCAGCCACACCGGATTGCGCGAGAATTTCATAACTCCGGATGTCGTTCTCATTGAACGAGGCATTGGTCGTAAACGAAGAACGGCCGAAGGCGATTCGATTCCATCCGATAGATGACAGGGCCTGATAGGCCGGGGCCTGGATGTAGTTGCCCGCAGTGTCGCGGAGCCTCAGGTAAAACGTGATGCTGGATGCGGCGTCAATCACCTTGTAATCTAACCGAATGGACGCACCGCTAGGGAAGGCAAATGCGGTCACCGCGTCCTTGCTGCGGATTTTGCCATTGGCGAATTGGCTGCCGCTGAAACTGAAGGTCACATCCGCGCCGGTCAGTCCGTTGACCCGCGTGTAACTGCCTTGGATGGGCGAGCTGCTGCTCTGATAGAGTGAGTTTGCGCTGACCCCGACAGGCAGTTCAAAACCGTCGATCGGGGCGATGTAGCGCACTGCCTCCTCGTGCAGCGAGACCGCCACCGAGCGCAGTGAATCCGTGATATCGGCAGTGTGGTGCCAGGCCATCGTGCCGCCACCGCCATCCGCCGCCACCCGCAGCTTTTCCTTTTGGAAATTCACACCCACGAATTGAAAATCGCCATCGACATAAAACACGCTGTTGATCGCCGGATCAAAGGGCGACACTTTTCCAACGAGCGATCGGTAAGACACATCGTATGGAATCGTCGCCGAGTTCTGCGATTTGCCGGCGAAGGGCACACCGAGGCACAGCTTGGCCCGGGTGGCTCCGGCATCGGCGTATCGCGTGAGGTCGGAGGCGGACAGGCTGGCCGTGCGAAAGTAATAGCCCATCGTCTGCACCCAATCGAGGCTGTTGTTGATGGTGTTCGCATTCATCTGCACCTGCCAGTGAGCGACGCTGGCAGTGAGCAGCGGCTGCGGTCCAATCCGTGACCGAAGCTCCGTGTAAAACGTGTCCATCAAGGCGAAGTCCGCGCTGGTCACGGGATATTCGATGTCAAAATCCACACCCGTCAGCTCATGGTCGGTGATCATTTTCGCCACGCCCGCGATGTAGGCGGCGCGTTGGGTCGCGCTGGCAAGCATGGGCTGGTAACTGGCAAAACTTCCTGCGATCCCATAAATCAGGGTTTTACCATGGGCCATTGCGTCGCGTCGCAATTGAGCGATGCTGGCAATCTCGCTGGCGCTTGGCGGAATGAAGCCTCCGTTGGCATCGAGATTCGATTTATCAAAAAAGATCAAGTGAGTGAGCAAGTCCCAACGGATGTCACCACTGCCCGTATAGTAGTGAACATTGCGGTGCTCCTGTGACAGGGCCGCGACGAGAAGCCCGCATTGAAGGCAGATATGGAAAAGCAATCGCAATGGATGACACATAAAATCAAAAGTTTTCAACAGAGCACTTCGAAACTTTCCACTGCCGTGAACCCGAACGGCACGCCCGCAGCGCGATCCGGGCCGAGGATGCGCTCGTCAAAACCGATGCCACGGGTCCGGAGGTTGCGCTCATGCTGGGAGCGATGGCAGCGCAGCAAGGCCGCTTTCCATGCAGACCGCTCGGAGTCGTAGGGGGTGAGCAAGTCCACGCGCAGGCCCAGATTTTTCGGATCGCGCGCCAACAATGCCAACGGGGAATTTTTCCTTCCGTCTCTCCATGTTTGAAACCACCGGAAAGCGCGGCGATGGTCGGCGTTGCTGTCATTCCCATGTGGCAGAATCACGCCCTCGGGCAGGTGCTTGTCAAGCAGTGCATGAACCGCCACCCGGTTTTCCTCACTGTCCGCCATATAACCCTCCGAGTCTTCACTCAGACGGTGAAAATGCAGTTCACCCTCGGCCAAGCCGAAACGCAAACAACTCTCTCGCTGCTCCGCCTCACGAACGGACGTCTTCGTTTCCCAACCGGCCGCAAAAACATCCTCAACCCCACTCGCCCCGCCCGACATCACCTCAAGCGTGAGCCGCCCACCGGCATCGGCAAAATGCCGCAGCGTCACCGCCACCACCTCAAAGTCATCCGGGTGCGGCGCCAGCACCAACCAGTGCCGAACCCGGTCCCATGGCCCGGGATCAACACCAAGAATGCTTGGACGGGCCTCATTCATGCGATGCGTGATCGGCCCCATAAACCGGCGCGGATGAAGGCGTGGCACAAATTGTTAGAACCGTTGGATGGAGGTTTCATAAAGCAATCGAACCGGGATTTTCAGGGCACACAATGACGATTCCGAAATCATGATGACTCATGCCACGATGCAGCACCAAAAAATAGGCGCGGTCGGTTCTTCAAACCAGTTTTTTGCACCGAGATTTCTTCAAATGGTCTTTGACATGCCGCCTATGCGGCAGTAACCATCTCTTTCGATTCACCGATTTTCATCGGTGGGCGCTTGATTGAGATCCTGTCAAACCACCACCTGCATGAAAACAAGTCCCATCCAAATCGCCTGTGCCCTCATCACACTCGGCCTTGCAGCCACGGCTCCGGCCGCCTCCGTGATCGACATCACCCTGTCCGATGCGGGCAGCAACCAGACTGCCATTTCCTGGACTTGGAGCGGCGATATTGTGGGTGCGGGCGCCATCGTTCGCCCCGGAATCGGCGGATACGCCGGTTTTGGGGTGACCCTTGGTGACTTCGTCAATCACATCGATTCAAACCCAGGTTACATCACGCTGGCATTGGGCAATTGGGGAACTCTCACCGATTTGGACAACTCGAACAGCAAGGCATTCGAGGGCATCCAATTCCAATTTTATGACAATCCTGATCTTTTCCATTTTTGGGTGGGCACGTATCAGAGTGCGGGCCAACCGTTTACGAGTCTTTCTGTGAGTGAGGGTGACCGTATCCTCTACGCACCCGGGGCGACTTCTGCCGCTGTCATTAACATCCCCTTCAGTTCGTTCAATGTGGGGACATACTCCACCACCAACCCTGGTGGCATGGATGGCTTGTTCACCACGGACTTAACCTATAACATGAACGTCGTGCCGGAACCCTCCACACTGGCGCTCTGCTCGCTCGGCGGCCTGCTCGTCTTTTCCCGCCGGCGAAAATCCGCGATGGCTTGAATGGGGTCAGGTGTTGCATTTCAACAAAATAGTTGACGCTGATCCGGTTTCATCCTTTGATGAGCCATGCCAAGAGCGCTGCGCTACCAGTATCCCGGAGCGGTTTACCACCTGATGGCGCGTGGTGACGGCGGCAAGATGGTTTTTGAAACGGACGAAGACCGGGAAGGGTTTTTGTTCCGACTGGGGAAGGTCTGCGAATGTCATGGCTGGCGGGTGCATGCCTGGGTTCTCATGGGCAATCATTTCCATCTGCTGGTGGAAACACCGGAAGCCAATCTGGTTACGGGGATGAAACTCCTGCTGGGAACCTTCAGCCAGGGTTGGAACCGGC
>CAIYYV010000354.1 GCA_903930425.1 Akkermansiaceae bacterium
AGGGTGAAAAGCAGAACCAGGCCGAACACACCTGTCAGATAGAAGATGTGGCCGAGGTGGTTTTGCAGGATGGCATCGAGTCTGGGAAACGTGTGGCGGATTTGGCTGTGGGCGTCGATAATGGCGTTGGCGGAAGTGACGAGGATGAGGCCGACCGTGACAATGAGGATGAACAGATAGGGCATCAGCGCGGAAACCCAGAACTTGCGTTTGAGGGTGGGCAGCGGGCGGTGAAAGATGATGGCGATCGAGTCCTCAAGCACCCGAAATGCCATGGAACTGAAAAATAACAGAACGAACAACCCGATCCAACCGACGAGTTTGCGGTTTTGGAGGAAACCCTCGAGAAACTCCGAGAGCGTGGGCGCGAAGCCCGGCGCAATGAGTGAAACCTCGGCGGTCAGCGATTCTAACAAGAGCCGTTGGTCGAAGAAGTGGGAGGAAAGCACCATCAGCACCGCCGAAAGCGGAATGAGCGACAGCATCATGTTGTAGGCCACCGCGCCAGTGAGCAATAAACCGTGGTTGCGCAGAAAAAAATCACGCAAGACCCGGACGGCGAACCGAGGCCATTTCGGCAGGCGTTTTTCCATCGGGCCGCAGTCTGCACGGGCCCCACCCGCGAGGCAATCCGAAACCGTTGTTCTCAGAGCGAGTCCGGATGCTGAAGAAGCTCCGCCACTCGGGCGAGAAGGACGCCCGCCCCCCCGCCATCGACCACGCGGTGATCAAAGGTCAGAAAAATGTCCGCCACGATGGCCGGAAGAAATGCCTCAACCTGGGTGCTCCAAACAGGTTTTTTCACGCCCGCGCCGATGCCGAGAATGAGAGTCTCGTTGGGCAATGGAATCGGTGTGCCAAGGGTCAATCCGAAGGTGCCAAAGTTCGTCACCGTCGCAATGCCGCCGTGACAATCGGCTTCAGTAAGCCTGCGGCGGCGGGCGCGACTGACGAGATCGTCATACTCCCCAACAAGCTCGCTCAGTTTTTTTTGGTCGAGCTTGCGCAGGACGGGCACCACGACGCCATCCTCGATCTGCACGGCCACACCGATGTCGAATGACCGTGGGTGCACGACCTTGTCTCCTATCAGATAGCCCGCCGTGGTCGGGTTTTCCATGAGCGCGAGCGCAAAGGCACGAAGCAGATAGAGAGTGAGCCCGGGCTTCGGCGTGTGGCCGCGCCGGTGGTCTAACACCCGATCGAGAACCGCGGGAAGACCGACGGTCGCCAATGGACGCGTCCAACTGCGGCGCATGGCGTCGGCCACCGCCAAACGCATGGACGAGGCGTGGGTGCTCGGCCAAGAATCCAAGTATTCCAAAAACCGCTCCAGGTCCTCCACGGTGACGCGCCCGCCGGCACCGGTGCCCGCCACGGCGGAAATATCCGCCTCACGAAGCCCCAGATCGACCATCCGTGCCCGCATGCGTGGTGAAATGTAATGGGCTCCCATGGTGCCGGCCGGCACCGGAAGGCCTTTGATGTTAGGGACTACGGCCGGGGCCTCTTCGTAGGCGTCATTGTCATCCAGCGCGAAATGCAGGTTCGCCTCTGCCCGGCTCGGACAGGCCGAGTGGTGGGTTGCGGCGCGTTTCTCCTCAAGCGATTCCAGGGTGTCCATGCCAGTGCGGGCGACTTCTTCCGGCGTGACTTCTAACAACCCGAGCAGGGTGCCCACCGAGTAGGAGACCCCCTCCTGGGCGCGGATTTCGGAAACGATGCCGTGGCACAGGGTGGTTACGCCCATGATGGCCTTGTTCGTTTCCACTTCGATGATTTCCTGATCGGCGCGGACAGCGTCCCCCACCGCGATGCCTAAGCGGACAACAGTGGCCTCGGCAATCGATTCACCGAGCTGTGGCATGAGAATGGGAACGGTGGGCATGGGCGGGGAGATTGGAAATTGGAAATTTCAGATTTCAGATTTCAGATTTGAGATTTGAGATTTGAGATTGGAAATGTGAGATTTGAAATTGGAAATTGGAAATTGGAAATTGGAAATCTGAAATTTGAAATCTGAAATGCGTTAGAATGCGAGCAGCTTGCGGAGGGCTTGGCAGATGGATTCGGGTGTCGGTCTGTGAGCGGCCCAGAGTTTCGGATGGTAGGGAACGGGGGTGTCGCGGGCGTTGAGGCGCTGCGGGGGGGCGTCTAACAAGTGAAATCCTTCCTCGGTGACTCGGGAGACGACTTCCGCGGTGACGCCGCCCCAAGGGAAGGCCTCGCCGACGGCGAGGAGGCGGCCGGTGCGTGCGACCGAGGCGAGGACGGTGTTGATGTCGAGGGGTTTGACTGACCGGAGATCGACGACTTCGATTTCCCAGCCGTCGTGTTGGAGGTGATCGGCGGCGCGCACGGCTTCGTGGACCATGGCGCTGTAGGCGACGACGGTAGCGTGTTTGCCGGGGCGGATGATGCGGGCTTGGCCGATGGGGAGGAGGTCGCCATTGATGGATTTGGCCTTGAGCCAGCGGTAGAGGAATTTGTGTTCGCAGAAAATGACAGGGTCATCGAGAGCGACGGCGTCGATGAGCATGTGATAGGCATCGGAGACGGTGGCGGGGGTGAGCACAACGAGGCCGGGATACTGTGCATAGATGCCCTCCATGCTTTGGCTATGGAAGGGGCCGGAGCCGACGGTGCCGCCCGAGGGCAGGCGCACGGTGATGGGGATGGGGATGCCGGTGCGGTAAAAATGGGTGGCGGCCTGGTTGACGATTTGGTTGAACGCGATGGATGAAAAATCCGCGAACTGCATTTCCACGATGGGGCGCAATCCTTCGATGGCAGCGCCCACGGCGAGTCCGATCATGGCGTCTTCGGAGATCGGGCTGTCAAAGACGCGGCCCGGGAACAATTCCGCGAGGCCCTTGGTGGCTTTGAAGGCACCGCCGAAAGTGGCGATGTCCTGACCGTAGAGGAAGACGCGCGGGTCATCACGCAGCAGGGTTTCCTGAGCCTCGCGGATGGCATCGATGTAGGTCACACTCATGAGCAAACGGGCTGGGCGGCGGGTTGTCTCACGGTGCTTGGAGAGCTAGTCCGGAGCGGCAAAGGAAAACGGGTGGAGAGTGCGGTCCAGTCTTCGTGATACGGGTCGGGAGGGGCTTCCTGTTGGGCTTGGGCGACGGCGCGCTGCACCTCATCGGCAAATTGATCGTTCCAGGCGTGGATTTCCTCAGAGGTGACCATCTGATGTTCGACGAGTTGGCGCGTCGCGACTTCCATACAATCCCGGCCGTAGTGGTCGTTGCGGATGTTTTGGGGAACATAGAAGGCATCGTCATGTTCGCCGTGCCCTGAGAGCCGGAGCAAGCGGGCGACAATCATTTGCGGGCCGTGACCGGCGCGAGCGCGGCGGATGGCCTCGGTGATGACAGAGGCGCAGGCGAGCAAGTCGGTGCCATCGACCGCGAAACCTTCGATGCCGTAGCCGCGCGCCCGTTCGACGAGATCGGCGCAGGCGAACTGCCGGCGATTGGGAGTGGAATAGGCGAACTGGTTGTTGCCGATGACTAACACCAATGGCAGTTTTTCAACTGCGGCGAGGTTGATGCCCTCATGAAAAGCGCCGGTCGATGAGGCACCGTCCCCGATGCAGGTGGCGCCCACGCAGCCGTCGAGTTTGCCTTGCAGCCGCCTGGCAAAAAGCATGCCAGCCACCACGGAAACTTGCGAGCCGAGGTGGGAAATCATGGCAGGGATTCCCTCGGCGGGCCGACCGCGGTGGATATTGCCGTCGCGTCCGCGCATCGGCCCTTGGAGTGACCCGAGGTAAGTGCGGGTGCAATCGAGCAGAGATTCCCCAAAGGCGGTGCGGCCTGCTTGGTCGCGGATCAGGGGGGCAAACACGTCCTGACCTTGAATCAATGCGGTGCCGAGAGTCGCACTCACTGCTTCCTGACCGCGGCCCAGATAGACACCGCCCACGATTTTTCCGGCTTTGTAGAGGCTGGAAAGCTTGTTTTCCAGGATGCGGGCGCGAAGCATGGATTGAAAAGCCGACCGCAAAAAATCGCGGTGGGTCACCGCTCCGTCGGCGAAAGATGGCATGTCCAAGTGGGGCACGGGGCGGGAGTTAAGACAGTGTCGGCCGAACCTGCAACCGCATTCCCTGCTCACCGCTAAAATGATCGCCTGCTGCGCAGCCGCGCCCCGGGGGACATTCCCATCAGGCGGAAGGCGTGGAGGCAGTGCTGCCGCCGCGTTTTCCTGCTTTTCCGGCTCTGCCAGCTTTGCCACGCGCTCCCGGCGGGCGGGCAGACGGGCGATGCGCGACAAATTCCGCAAGAGTCACCTTGCCGTCGTTGTCGGAGTCCATTTTTTTGAAGACTTCCTCTGCTTTGGCCGGGTGTTGTTGTGCCTTCGGCCGGGCTTTGAATTCCTCGAGGCTGAGGGCACCATCGGCATTCGTGTCCCATTTCTTGAAGGCTTTTCCGGGGCACGGGCGCTTGCCTTGGGGCGGGGTGGCCGATGTGTTTTGCGCGAGTGCAAGCGATGCGGTGATGGCGAGCAAACTGAGCGTCGTGGTGAGGTATTTCATTTTTTGATGGAGCTTGTTGAGTGGACTTTGAGCGATTGTTTCGCTGGAGACGGGTCATGAAACTCCGTGGATTTCGTGAAGTTGCGGTGCCTCTTTCCCGTACCCATCGTCGACTCAATCGGCCCGTTGAAAATGCGTGACGATCCATTCGTTGCGCAGCGAGTTGAGTGGGACTCCGCAGTATTGGCAGTTGATGTCGAGGGAATCACCCACGGCACCACTGCAGTTTGGACACTGGTGCTGATAGAGCGCGCCCTTGTCAGGCACGGCGGCGGCGTCACGTTCAAGCGTCATCACATGACCGGCCCGGATTTCATCGGGATCCACTAGAGATAAACCGCCCGCAGTGTCCAATCGCACCCGCTGCAGGGTGGCAGTGAGACCGATCTGCAGCACGTGGCGGTCATTGACGCGCGCAGCGTCTAACAGCACCGCCTCATTCAGATAGAGGTGGTTGAATACGATGTTGTCCTCGGGGACCATGGCGATGATTGCCTCAAGCGCGTCGTCTGACAAGAAGCGGCGCACGATGGCCGGATTGCGGGTGGCGAGCGCAGTCATGATCTGCATGAATGCGTTGCTCGCCTTGTCCTCGATCAATTGCACCACCAAGTCCGGCGCGTCGGGTGTTAGGTCTGCGACTGCCTGCGACAACTGCGGCGCCACCCGCGCGGCCATGTCGCTGTCGCGCCCGAAATCGTCTTGCTGGGTGATTTCGGCGAGCACCCAATCAAATTCGCCGCTGTTGACCAATACCTGACAATACGGGCAGCGGCAGAGTTCCCCCATGTCCGGAGGCAACTGCGCGCCGCATGATGGACAACTTTGATTCTGATAGATATCACCGTCCGCGGCAGCGCATTGCCGCTTGCGGATGAATGACCAGTATTCGACGAATGAAAGGTCGTCCTCGCTGTCGAGCGAGTGGTCGAGCTCACACACAAACGAGTCATTCATCGATGCCGACACGTAAACTTGAAGCACATCGTAATCGCCGTCAGACGCCAAGGCGACGGGATCGATGGCGATGATGCGGATGTTAGAAAGCGGGTTACTCTGCTTGAGCAGGGTCATCATGCGGAACTGGGTCGAGAATCGCTGATAGATTCCGTCGGAGATGAACGGGCGGACGTCGGCCAGGTTTTGGGTCGACCAGGCGGTTTGAATCTTGAGGAAGGCGTCAGCGACTTTTTGGCGGAACGCCTCGGGTTGGAAGCCGGGGATTGCGGCCAAGCGTGCGGCAAGCGTGTCACTGTCCTCATTGGGAATGGACCCCGGGGGGTATGCGACCACACCGGCCTTCGCTTTTTGAGCGCGCCTTGATAGGGCGATCACTATCACGATGAGCGCGAAAACAAAAAGAAAGCAGAAGAGCCCGGCCATAAGGCCGCCAGCCCCGCCGGAGGTGGATGACCCATGGGACATGCCGCCGCCACTGTAATGGCCAGACGAATGACTGCTAGAGTGACTGCTAGAGTGGCTGCTAGAGTGGCTGCCGTGCCCACCTGCGCCGCCCGCGCGGGCCGCCACTTGCGTGAGGATTCCAGCCAGAAACCAGAAGCTGGTGACAAGCCATACGACAGGATGCGAGCGAGGAGATTTCCAGTTCATAACGAGTTCGTATTGAGCTGCAATGGCGTCCAGCTAGCAAGCCGAAATGCCTGCATGAACGCCTGACGGCAGCTCACCCGGCCCTGCGATTCCATGCGACGAGATCATCGTAACGCAATCCGTTGCCACCAAACAAATCCAGCGCGCTGCCGACCGTCACGTCCACCCGGCCCTGTCCGGCCTGCTGGATGAGTTCCAAGTCTTCGAGGGTCGACGCTCCACCGGCGTAGGTGAGCGGGAGTTTTCCCCACGCACCTAACAGAGCCACGAGTTCCGCGTCGATTCCGGCGCACAGCCCCTCGACATCGGCCGCGTGGACCAGGAACTCGGCGCAATGCGGGGCCAAGCGGTCGAGAGTGGCCGGGGTGACGTGCAGTTCAGTGAGCGTTTGCCAGCGGTTCATCGCGACCGTCCATCCGTGACGCGTGCGACGGCACGAAAGGTCGATCACGAGCTTGTCTGCACCAATGGCTTTGACCCACGACGCGAGCGATTCCGGCCGGAATTTCCCGGCGGAATCAAACAAGGCTGAGGTGACAATCACGTGGCTCGCCCCGGCATCTAACCAATCTGCCGCCTGCGTGGCCGTGATGCCGCCGCCGATCTGGAGGCCGCCGGGCCAGGCGGCGAGCGCATCACGGGCGGCGGCATCGTTGCCTGCGCCGAGTTGGATGACGTGCCCGCCCTGCAATTGATCGGCCCGAAACTTTCGGGCAAACCATGCGGGTGCCTGGTCCGAAACGAAGTTTTCACGCAGGCCCGCGCCGGTGTCACGCAGGCTGCTGCCGATGATTTGTTTGACCTTCCCCTGATGGAGGTCGATGCATGGGCGAAATCGGGTCATGACGGACCGAGCATGCTGTGTCTGGCGCGGCTCGATAAGCAAAATCGTGTGGATTCTTTTTTCTGAATTCAAAAACCACGGGAGCCATGTTGAAAGGGTCGCGTCGACCACCGCCCATGCAACCACCGGGAAAAATTTTCACGCGCGATTGCGTCCTGCTGAGAATGTTGCATGATGCGGCACGTTTAAACCAGCCCATGCTCACGCTTCTCAAAATCCGCAATCTGGCATTGGTCGATGAACTCGTCTGGGAATTGGGTCCGGGCTTGATCGGGGTGACGGGGGAAACCGGGGCCGGCAAGTCGATTGTCGTCGGGGCCTTGAAGCTGGTGCTCGGTGAGCGTGCAGACAAATCCCTGATCCGCAGCGGTGAAGATTCCTGCGCGGTCGAGGCTGTTTTTGAACTCAAGGATCCGGGTGCTATCAATGCCATCCTCGAGGACGGTGGCCTGCCACCCTGCGATCACACGCAACTCATCGTGCGCCGATGGATCGGCCAAACGACCAACCGCCAGTTCGTGAATGATTCTCCGGTCACCCTCGCGCTGCTCAAGCGCCTCGGCGATCATCTCGTGGATCTGCATGGCCCGCATGACCACCAATCACTGCTCTCGACCGAGCGGCAGTTGGCCATGCTCGACGCCTATGCCGGCGCGGAAACCACCCACGCCAACTACCGGGATCTCTATCGGGCATGGCGGGGCAAAGCCACCGAGCTCGAAGAACTCCGCCACGCCGAAAACGCGAGTGAACAAGAACTCGAGTTGCTCCGCTATCAGATCCAGGAAATCGACGACGCCAACCTCAATCCCGAAGAGGAACAGGAACTCAATGACCGCTGGCTCCGCGCAGCCAATGTCACACGGTTGTTAGAATCCGCCGCCGCGGCCCACGCCGCACTCACCGGGGAGTCCGGCATCCTCGACCGCCTCGCCGAGGTCCAACGACTCACGCGCGACCTCGAAAAACTCGACCCATCGGTCAGTCGCCACACGGCATCGCTCGAATCCGCAGTGCTCGAACTTCAAGACCTCGAACGCAACCTCGCCGATTATGTCGAAGAACTGGACATCGATCCCGCCGCAGCGGCAGCCCTTGAGGAACGGGTCAACCTGTTAGAATCGCTGAAACGCAAATATGGACCTTCGCTCGCGGAGGTGCTCGAGCGGCGGGACAGGGCCGCTGCCCGTCTCGACACGATTGAAAACCGCGCCGAAAAACTCACTGCTTTGGAGGAGGATTTGGCGGCCTGTCGCACTCGCCTCGACGCGGTGGGCCACACGCTCAGTCGCACCCGCAGCAAGGCCGCGCCCAAGCTGGCCCGGGAAATTTCCACGCAACTGAAAGACCTCGGGTTTCAACAAGCCACCTTTGAGGCCCCTCTAACAGCCCATGCAGAGCCGGGGATGCAGGGCTTTGAGGCACTGGAATTTCAATTCGGGCCCAACCCCGGCGAACCCACGTTGCCGCTGCGGCAGATCGCCTCTTCGGGGGAAATCAGCCGCGTCATGCTCGCCGTCAAATCCGCCCTGGCCGAGCAAGATGCCACGCCGCTCATGGTCTTCGATGAGATCGACGCGAATGTGGGCGGCGAGGTCGCCCGCGCCGTGGGGCGCAAAATGGCCGCGCTTGGCACCCGCCACCAGGTGGTGGCCATCACGCATTTCCCGCAGGTGGCCGCCATGGCCAGCCATCATTTTGTCGTGGAAAAAGAAGTCATCGGCGGCCGCACGCGCTCACGTTTGTTTTCCGTGAGCGGTGAAACGCGCATCCAGGAATTGGTCCGCATGTTAGGAGGCGGCGGCGAGCAAGCCCGCGCGATGGCCGCCTCCCTGCTCCACGGGTGATGTCACTGGTTGGCCTTGTCGAACGCGGCGTCGAAGGCGACGGCGCTGCCCGGGAAATCGAGGCTGCGGACAAAGGAGGCGGCCTCGGCACCGCCATGGACGCGATCCATGCGGATGTCCTCCCACTCGACAGACAGGGGCCCACGATAGCCGACATCATTGAGAGCGACGATGATATCCTCGAACTCGATGTCACCGCGACCGGGCGAACGGAAATCCCAGAACCGCCGCGCATCGCCAAAATCCGTGTGCCCGCCAAAGACGCCCACCGATCCGTCACCGTGGCTCCACCAGACGTCCTTCATGTGGACATGGAAAATCCGACAGGCAAAATCGCGGATGAATTTCACATAATCGACTCCCTGATAGCCGAGATGCGATGGGTCATAATTGAAGCCGAAACGCTTGTGGTTTCCGACTGCGGCGAGCGCGCGTTGCGCCGAAGCGATGTCGAAGGCGATTTCTGTCGGGTGGACTTCCAGGGCGAAATTCACATCCGCCTTGTCGAAGGCGTCGAGAATCGGCAGCCAGCGCTTGGCGAAATCCTTGAAGCCTTTTTCATAATACTCCTGAGAGGTCGGTGGAAATGCATAAATCGAATGCCAGATCGAGGATCCCGTGAAGCCATTCACCACGGCCGGAAACTCGTCCTTGCCATTGCGGTCGGGCTTGGCATTGAAAAATGCGCGGGCGGCCTTGGCCGTAAGCATCATTTTCTTGGC
>CAIYYV010000355.1 GCA_903930425.1 Akkermansiaceae bacterium
ATGCGAACAGCTCGGGATCGATCTGAGCGAAAAGCCATGATCGACACCGGGCACAAGAAGCTCAGCGTGCGCCGCCAGGCGGCGCTGCTGGGCGTGAACTCAGTCGACCCGCTCTCCGAACGCGCCCGTCGCCCTTTTGGGAACCCGGGCATGCTGCTTTTTCAGACTGACTTGGCCTTGGGTCGGCTCACGAAAAGATCCCGGTAACGCTTGGTCGGCTTCAGGTTACGGGTGAGAATGCCAGCGGAGACGAGGGTTTGGACCTTTTGTGAGTCGCTCATGCGGCGAAAATCGGCTTCGGCCTTGGCCCAGAGGCGCCGAGGATTTTGGAATGTGAGTGAATTGGCGGTTGCTTTCATGACCGAGGAGAGACTGGTGCGAAAAATCCGACAATGCAAGCGGGATTTCTGACCGCGATTTGAATGTGGGATTGGGTGTGAATCATGGAACCAGGAAAGGCAGGTGAGCCTTCCTGAAAGACCCCACGGACGGAATCAAACTGAGCGCCAAGGGATGCTTCAAGTCGCTCCAAAGCCCAATTCAGCACGAGGCAATCGAGTTTTCTAAGTCTTTTGGGGTCAGTCCTCGCGGATTAACATTAGAGGGATTGGATTTTGGATTATGAATTGAAGAAGTGCTTCGCACGGTGAATGGAGAGGATTTCTTTAACTCCCTTCGTGTCCTTCGTGTCCTTCGTGTCCTTCGTGGTGAGGAGATAAGCCGAAGAGGAAGAGCCCTTCAGGCAAGGGGGGCACGGCCAGCTTGGCCGTGTGTTGGATGAGGAGGAGAGGGAAAGCGGAATGCATTTCCCGCTTGCTGTGGAACTCCACCTGCCATGCGGTGATCGAGCGCGTGTTCGAAGCTGACGAGTTCCCGGACCAAGGCGTTGTAGCGACTGAAGGCGCGAGGCCCCTCGGTTGACGAGACTAGTTGATAGAGGTCGAGTTCCGCGCCATCATCGTGGGGGAGGGCTGCGGTCATCATGCCTGCCTTGATCAAGCGGGGTCTGGCCATGCGCACCAGACAAGCCGGGATGGAATGACGACCCGCATGAAAATCCCTCAACCCTGCGAGAACACGCTCTGCACCGGGCAGGTCTTCAAACAGATCTGTCGGAATTTGCTTCATGGTGCCAGCGGGTTTGAAGAAGTCCCTGGCAGGTCATTGCAGAATTCCTCGACCGCTTGCCGGAATGAACCCGGGTCAAGGGCGGGGTAACGAATCAACTGCGGTTCGATCCGCTGAAATTGCTGCAGGAGAAAATCGCGCCGGATCAACCCCGAACGCAGCATGGCGTGCACATCGGTCAGGTCGCGGGAACCGTGGAGCAGGGCCGTGGCTCCTCCGGCGAGGTAGATCCGCCCCGGGCTTTTCACCATTCGGCCCATGGCGGACATCAAGGATTCGAGCTTTTCAATCTGGACGGGTGGGCGCATGTGCAAAAGGCAAGAGGGGCACGGCCAGCCTGGCCGTGTGTTAAATCATGAAGCAACGGGCGGGCCGCCTGTTCCCCACTTGAGATGAAATGCGAGCATTCAACATTCAACATTCAAAGCCCACATGATGAGTCCCAAGATCATTCCCAATCGTCGACACGAATGCGTGGGAGGTCCACGCCGAGGTTGCTTAAGCGGTGCTTGAAAGCATGGATCATTCCGGGCGGGCCGGAAAGATAGAAGAGGGAAGCGTCCGGCGCGGCGGCATGAATCGCATCGATGTCCAGAATCCCCTTCTTGGCCGGCAGCGAGCCGTCCTCGCAATAGAGCGTCATGGAAAAGTTAGGGAGTGCGGTCATGCACCGGCTGAGCAAGTCCTCGAACAAATAGTGCCGGGCGGAACGAACACCATAGAAAAGTGTGACCGCCTGTCCGGACTTTTCCTCGAGCATCTGTTGGAGCAGCGACAGATACGGGGTGATGCCGACTCCACCCGCAATCAACGTGAGATGCCGGTCCGGCGGGAAGAGGAATTCGCCATAGGGAAGTTTGAGCCAGCACTCGGAACCGGGTTCCAAGGTTTGGAAAATCCGTGCGGTAAACCGACCTTTCACTGCTAGGGTCACCGCCAGCTCATGCGACCGAACCGTGGGCGATGAGGCGATCGAAAAGACCCGTGATTCGGGCCACTGAGTGTCGGGCGCATAGGCGTCGAGCGCGAGGTGCAAGAACTGACCGGCATGAAATTTCGGCACCCGGCCCTGCGGCACAAGGTGGTAACTCACCACAGCATCCGAGTGCTTCACGACCTGCTTGACGGTCGCTTTGATTTTAACGGGATTGGCCATGATCAAGAGCTTTCACGGTGCAGCACTCTGAATCAGACAAGCCAGGGTCAATGGCAATGATCGGCACATTCACGTCTCAGAAAGATTATCCACCACGAAAAATACGAAGAACACGAAGGGGCTTAATGCGTCA
>CAIYYV010000356.1 GCA_903930425.1 Akkermansiaceae bacterium
CAGTGTTTCCTTGAGAGATGGTTTTCGCATGCCTTGCCATGCACGCGAAAATACACAATTTCTCCTGACTGTCAACTTAAACTGACAGTATTGGCCGTCTCGCCCGCATCTCTGCGCCAGCAGAACGGAACATCCAGCCTCCTCAAGCGTGGCCATTCCAGGCGGTTCACGCTCAACCCTCAGCCTCGGCGGCCAATAACCCGCGCTCCACCAGAAACCGGTCAGCGGCCTCAATCGTGAGTTCAAAATGCTTCTGGCTCACGTTGAAATTGAAAAAACTGTGATCCTCGCGCTCAAAATCCACGAGCTCACACACATTGCCGTGCCAGCGCATCCGGCGGCAAAAACGCTCCACTTCCTCAAACGGCGTGATCCGATCCGCAGTGCCGTGAAACAACAACATCGGCGGAAGCTTCCGACGAATCCACTCCCGTGGACTGAACCGTTTGGCCGTTTTCGCGTCCGGAAAACGGTCGGACCCTTGTCCTTTGCCGCGCAAATTCACCAAGGCACTGAATAAAACCAAAGCCTGAGGATGACAATCCAGCCCATCCACGGGCGGCAGTTGCTTCAGGCTGGGCATCGCCGCCAATAACGCCAACAACGCACCGCCACCAGCCCCACCAATCACCACCCGCGCCGGGTCCAAATGAAAGGTCTCCGCGTTGCGGCGCAACCAACGGATCAAATCACGCGCATCCTCGATGGCTTCTAACGGACCAGTTCCGTGACGCGCGGAGGTCCGGGTCTCCGCAGCCACCGCCACGGCACCGCGATTCGCAAAATGCAGACAGTGCGGAACAAACTGCGTCGGCGTAGGGCTGTCCCAAAAACCGCCGTGAAAAAACACAAACACCGGACGAGGGGTGGGGGACTCCACTTCCGGGAAAAAAACATGCGCCTGAACCTCCCCCTGCGGCCGCTCCTGATAGACATAGGTGGCCGCATCCTTCAGGATCTCCCGATCACGCGCCTCACCTATCAGCGCCACTTTTTGCAATGTGGAATTCATACCGGATCAAGTCCCCGCCGTTCCGGCGACGCTCTGGAATTTGATTGTTGTGAGACGCACGGTTTTGTCCAATGTTTCTTCCATGAATCGACTGATCCTCGCGATTTCCTTCATGATCATGGCCACCACGCAGGCTCAGGAACTCCTCCGCCCCGCACTCGAAAATACCTACAATACCTGGCGCGACGCCATGATCCGCCGTGATGCCTCAACCTGGCAGAACGTCACCGCCACTCACCGCCGCATCGAGGTGAAAAACCGCATCGTCTCCGAAAAACGCGCCTTCCCATCCTCGGTTTTCGACCTGCCCGCTCCGCCACCTTCACTCACCGGCCTGAAATTCCTCTCCGCCAAACAAAATGGCGCCACCGCCAAGGCCGCCTATTTCGGAAAAATCAACTTCGGCGTGGGCGGCTCGCCAACTGATAACCTCCTCGTGCTCTCCTTCATCCGCGGCGATTCATGGCTCTACGATCGCGCCGATTTCATCAATCTAGCAGCTCTTCCCGAGGTGCGCAAAGAACTCGGGGCAGGGGATCTCTCGTATCTCAAAGAAATTCCCGAGGCTCAACCGTCCGGCGTCGTGCCTCCCACTCCCATCGAAGCCCACCCCGCAAAATACATCGCCAAAGTCTATGCCTTCTGCCCAGGCCGCGAAGTCCGCGCCCAAATCAATAAAATCAGCCACCATCGATTCTCTAATGCCAAAGAAGCCGAAATCGTCATCGGCGGTGCCCTCGATGGCTCGAACGAAGTCCAATTCACCACCCGCAAACTCCCGGGCGGCACCGGCAAGGAAGTCATGACTCTCCGCGTCTACCTCATGCCCGAAGTCCCAGACCGCAAACCCATCAAAGCCTTCGAATATCAAATCGCCGCCGGCGTCACCCCCAAATCCTTCGCCACCGCCTCGTTTTCTCTCGACCCAGCCGTCGCCTCCCAACTCACCGGCCGATAACCCCA
>CAIYYV010000357.1 GCA_903930425.1 Akkermansiaceae bacterium
ACGGCGTTGAAAACAACGGGTTTGAAGGTGACCGGGTTGAGCTCGGACCAAAATGTGCTCTGATAGGGGAAAATCGCGGCGGCGAGACCGACGCTCGCTGCGGAGGATTTTACGATCAAGGTCCCCGGTTTTTGGGAGTTTTTGGGGGCAAACTCGATGTGCAAGGTGCCGGAATCCACCAGACCATTCCACGTGACTTGGAGGTCAATCACGCACGCTGGAATGGGCGGATAAGATCCGGGAGCAGGCGAGCTGAGCTGATTTTGCCACGCGGGAACCGCCGCGAACAAGGGAGGGATAAGGCAAAAAAGAAAGAAGATTCGCAGAGTCATGACGTCATGAAGCGACGGGGATCTGGCTGGGATTATCGACGGGAGGGGGCGACCATCGGTGCGGCCCGTGGAGGCAGCACGCCAGAGGAATCCTCAATGCTCGTAAAGGGCCGCTCTTCCGTGACGGGCAATGGACGGAAGGATTCCGAGTAGGTGTCTACGCGGAATTCAAGCTTCATGAGATCGCGATTGGTTTCCGCTAACTGGTCTAACAGGTCGCGGTTTTGGGTTTGCAGCCCATTCATTTTTTCAATAAGAGCCTCAAAAAATGGCTTTTGATCGGGATGGGGGCTTGGTGCCTCCGTGGAGGCATTGCGAGCAATGGCAGGGGCCATCTTCGAGGGAGTTTGCGAAGGGGCTGGGGCCACCGAGGAAGGGGCCGTGGGCGTGGCCGGTGCTGGGCGGCGAGTCATGACGGCGATGGGAGCGTCTGGATGGATAGCCCCGGCGAATTGTTGAAGAGACCACCAATGGCTGAATCCGGCCGCAGAAAATGCGGTGAGGGCAAAGCAGCAGGAGATGGGGAGAAGCGAGGTTTTCATCGTTTGCGTGGGGGTGAAAGTTTGTTTTCCGAAGCGGGCTTGATCGCGGTTTTGGTCTCGGGCTTGGCTTCAGGCTTCGTTTCGGGTTTGGCCTCAGGCTTCGTTTCGGGTTTGGTTTCAGGCTTGATCTCGGGTTTGGCCTCAGGCTTGGTTTCGGGCGTGGTTTCGGACTTGGGAAGAGAGACCAGAATTTGCTGAAGGGTGTCAATTGTAGCGCCTAAATGTTTTGAATCAATATCTAACTGACGGATCGAGTGAGAAAGGATGGAGGCGACCGTGGTATTTTGGAGGTAGCCGAGGGAGGGATTGAAGCCCGGTTCGGGCACAGCGAAAAGCGATGCATCATTCGTTTCGGGGACGAGAAGGTGGGGGCGCACGGTGAGGGTGATTTGATTGCCTGGGGACAATTCGACCATGCGGGTGAAAGGCGGGGTGTTTTCGGATGAGACGAGCCGCCAACCGGCGGGCGGGGCGACGAGAGGTTTGGCCGGGAAAGGGGCGAGCAGAGTGACCTGGGACGGGTCGATAGAGCCCTTGGAGGATTGGAGTTTTTCGACGCGCACGGCGAGGCCCTGGGACGGTTTGGAAGTTTCCTTATCACGGGCAGGTTCGGATGCTTCCGGTGGGAGGTCCACAGGAGGCACCGGTTTTTCCGGGGCGGACGGTTCGATGAGCGGTGGTGGAAGCGCGTCCTGTGAAAGAACAATGCCACCGGGGTTTTGCTCGTCAGGCATGCGTGCGTCGTAGCCTGCGGATTTTTGCCAGGAGGCACTGGCCGGGGCTTGCGCGTCCGAATACGGCGCGACTAACAGCGTGACGGTGGTGAGGGCAAGGAGTCGCGTGTTCATTTTTCCGTGGCTTGGATTTGGATGGACTCAGTGCTGATCAAATCGGTGGGGCGAGGGGCGTCGGTCGCGTTTTCCTGGTTTGTGGGAAGCGACGGGCTGTCGGCCCGGAGGTCGGAGGCCGGGATTGACCGGCTGACCAAATGATTCCAGGCAGTCAACAATTCGTTACCTTCGGCGCGGAGCAGTTTGGATTTTTCCTGATAGTCGATGAGGCGGATGACGAGTTTTCGGGCGTCGGCGACATCATCTGATGTCCAGCGCAGGTTTCTGCTTTGATAGAGGACAGGCACATCGAGATCGATTCGCGCGAGCGGGGTGGTGGGGGTTTGCGCTGTGAGGATATGTTGGATTCGGAGATTGGTTTCCTCAAAGGCGGAAGAGGATGGAGGCTCGGGCAGGTTGCGACGCGAGTCCGCAGTTGTGCCGTTGCCCTCTGCGGGCGTGGCTTGCTCGCCTGGAAGCCGATCAGCATTGGGCATGAGTTCTGCGGAGGTGTTCGTCTTCGAACCGGATTTCCGTTTGGCGGGGGTGGACGGTATTGAGGTGAGTGAAGGAATGAGAAGGGGGCCTGAGGAGGCCGGGAAAATCGGCTTATTGATATACATCAGGCAGAAGAGCGCCGCGATGGAAGTGCTGAGAATGAGCAGCCATGGGTAGGCCAGCAGGACAGGGTTGGAGGGGACTCGGCGGTTGTGTGTGGAAAACGAACCGGACGAAGCGGTGAACGCAGTGGGCAAGGGCGGAAACGCATCGCCGGGTTTTTTGGTTTCAGAGACGGACTCTGAGGGTGAAGGTTTCATGGCTTTGTGGGTTCGGCAACGCGAGGGCTTGTGGCGGCGGGTTTGAGTTCAGCCGCAATCGCATGGCTGATGATGGTTTGATCCGAGACGCCGGGGAAGGTGGTGATGGTCATGGTTTCGCGCGAAAGGCGCAGGTGGCGGAGGATTCCACCGGTTTGGCTCGTGGCCTGCAAGCCGGGAATCACTTCAAGTGCTCCGCGGCCCGCGCGTTGACGGCCAATGCCATCAGAGCGGTAGATTTTGTAGGTGGTGTGGGACTCGTCATCGCCCTCGGCCGCGACCTTGATCTGCACGCCGTCAGAATAAACGCGGAAGGCGAGGGGTTTCATAGGGATGGGAGTGACCTTGTCTCCGGTCAATTTGAAGTGGGCCTGAAGCAAGAAATCACCCACATGTTTGAACTCCACCGCAGCGGAGGTGCCGCTGAGGACGAGGCTGAGAGCCATGGTGAGGCAACGAATCATTCTCCCACATCCCATAATGAGTCCTTGCTATTGCCGGAGGGGTCGTAGGTTGCCCCGGATCCGGCGTTGATGACCGGGGGCGAAACATTGACGAGAATGGTCAACTTGGCACCTGTGAGAGAGGTGACCGTGGGCAGGACCGTCGCTTGGTTCGGAAGATAGGGGATCAGCAAGGCGGCGGTGAGGTTCGCGACGGAGGCCGTGGGATTGTCCGCAAGATACATGCGTTGGGCGGAATACACCGAGCGCAAATCTTCAGAGGCTTGGCGGCCGAGTTTCCATTTGGTCATTTCCGAAGAGACAAAAAAGCCCGAACCCACGAGAGCTAGCAACACCATGAGTACAATCGACATTTCCAAAAGTGTGAATGCCCGGCCGGGCAAGCTGGATGGATGGGGTGATTGCATAACGTTAGTAAATAACCGATAAGAAGACTTTTGCAAAGCAGGAAATGAAGGTTCAACCTTTCATGATATGGAGGGCGTCCAGGAAGTTCTTCCGGAATTCCGGGTTTTCAACCAAGCTTTTCAGATAGATCAGCACAAAAAACACGGAGGTCGTGATGACGATGATGGAGAAAATCGTCCATGTGAGGGATTTTTCTTTTGGCGCGATGAATGGGACATACCATGCGTCGCGATCGATGATTTGGATCGTATACATCTGATTGTCCGCTTTTAGTTGGCGGATGAACGCGTCGGCGGCTGAGCTGCGATGGGCGATAAATAGGTGTTTGTAGCGTTTGTCGGCAACATTTGAAAGTGTGACGGCGTGGATCCCACGAGGAATGGATTCTGGTAGCCTGAGTGTGTGGATGTGTGTCTGATAGACAAACCTTTCGCGCAGCCAGCGGTCGAATCGAGTGAGTTGCATCTGTCTAACGCTTTGAGTTTCGTGTTTAGGATTTTGAGCTTCATTCTTAGACACCGCTTTGCATCATCTTGGGGCCCATGAGGAAGATGGGGAGGAAGGTGCCGATGAACACGGCGGCGATGAGGAAGACGGCGATGAGGAGCACGATGAAGCTGATAGTGGCCGAGAACGCGTTCATGTGGTTTTGTGAGTCCTCCTCATACATTTCAGAGAGCATTTCGAGTTGGGCGTCGAGCGAGGCGGATTTCTCACCGATGGCGAGCATGTGGGTGACCTGGGCGTCCACAGAGGTGTATTTCGCGAAGGCGGTGGAGAGGGGCACACCGGAGTGTTCGTATTTGTCTGCAGCGGTTCGGAGTTCTTCGTAAAATGGGGTGTTTCGCACGCTGTTAGCGGAGACGCGGATCGACTTGGCCAGGTTGATTCCGTTCGAATGGAGGAGGCGAATGGTGGAGATGAACGTCATTTGGCGCAGGCTCATCACGAGCAGGCGAAGGAGTCTCCATTTGGACATGGAGAAGCCGAGGATGAGGTTGCGGACGTGGGCGGATCGCACAAGGATGGTGGCGATGGCGATGGCGCTGATGATAAAGATCGGCCAAACCGATTGGGTGAAGTGGCTGACTTTAAATGAGATGGCGGTCATGCCGTCCGGTTTTGCGCCCACGCCGCTGAGCATTTCCTCGACTTGGGGGACGATCTTGACCTGAGAGACGATGAAGGCACCGATGAGCACGCAAATGATGACTCCGGGGGTGATGGTGGCTTTTTTGATTTGTTTGGTGAAAAACAACTCGGTTTTCAGGCGTGCGGCGAGTGACTGGAATGCCTGATGGAGTTGGCCGGCATCCGAGCCGGCTTGGATCAGGCCGATGATGGTTTCGCTGAACCGCTGGGTTCGACGGAAGGCCTCATGCACATTGATTCCCGAATTGATATCTTCGCGGATAGATAACAGTGCATCGACCATCGGTTTGTTAGGGAGACCATGACTGTAGTATTTGAGCGCGTCGGCTGTGTTGATTTGGGCACGTAGCATGGAGCCAAGTCCGCGAAATAAATCGACGAGTTCCTTTTTGCTGAACTCCTTGACTTTCGCGGGACGGTTCAAGGAGGCAAGCAAGCCCTTGGGGGCTGCGGGCGCGTTGGGGTTTGCGGCACTGGGAGGGGCGTCAGTCATCGGTGTA
>CAIYYV010000358.1 GCA_903930425.1 Akkermansiaceae bacterium
CGCTGGGCGGCTTTTTTTGCTCCTCGTTTGCGCGGGGCCTTGTTGAGGCAAGGCAGCCCGCTGCCAAGGATGTTCGCGCTGATCTTTCTGTTAGCAGCTTGCGCGGCGATCATTGCCGCGCTTGCCCGTCCTCAAGGCGATGACGGCATCCGCACCGAAAAATCCCTGGGTCGCAATCTCCTCATCGCGCTTGATCTTTCACGGAGCATGAGGGTTCGCGACGTCAATCCCGACCGGCTTTCCCAGGCGAAAATTGTCATTTACGAATTATTAGATGCCATGCCGAACGAGCGTGTCGGGCTGATCGGCTTTGCGGGGGATGCGTATGTCTATGCGCCGCTGACAGTTGATCACGGGGCGATCCGCGAGACAGTTGAGCAGATTGACGAGACGTGGGCACCGTTGGGTGGTTCGAACCTTGCTGCTGCCGTTCAGCTTGCCACTGAGACTCTCAAAAAAACCGGGCAGAAAAACAATGCGCTTGTGATATTGAGCGATGGTGAAAAACATGAGGGGAACCTTGATGCAATGATAGAAGAAGCGGCTCGTTCCGGCGTGTATATCCTTGCCATTGGCGTGGGCACTGAAGATGGCGCGCATGTTCCGAATTCGGAATTTCAAAACAGCCCGATGGAGGATCGCACGGGGCGGGCGGTGATCAGCCGATTGCAATCCGAGGTAATGCGCAAACTCGCGCTGGAGACCCACGGTCGTTATGCGGTGGCCGGGACGGGGATGGACATACCGGGCATGGTAAAATCCGCCATCAAGGATCTTGATGCCTTTGAAATGGAAGGTCGTGAACGCGGGGTTTTCATCGAGTTCTATCAATGGCTGGTGTTGCCGGCCATCCTGTTTCTGATAGGCGTGATTCTCGCGGACACGCGGTGGCGTGGCGTGAAGACCGCAGCGCTGGCTGCGGGCGTTTTTTTCATTCCAAGCGGCGCACGCGCCGACCTGGTGGCAGAAGCCAAGCAGGCCATGGAGCAAAAATGTTACTCGAAAGCACGTGATGCCTATCATCAATTGGCGCGAGCCTCCATTTTTCCGGATCGCCGGGCTCGCTATCAATTAGGGGAAGCCAGTGCGGCCTATCAGGCAAAGGATTACAAGGATGCTCTCGCGGCATTCAGTCGATCCCTGCTGTCCAACGATCCAAAGGTTCGTTCATCTGCGCACACCGGCATGGGCAACACATTGTTTCAGTTCGCGTGGAAAATCCTCGCGAATGCGCCCTATCCAGACGACCCCGAGTGGGTGCCAGACCTCGAAAAATTCGACGCGGTCGTTAAGGACCGCCTGACTTTGCTGCGTGATGCCGAGGATGCCGGGGATCAGGCCGGTTCGTATTCCGCCATGCAATCACTCATCACCCATTGGGCGGATGCGATCAGGCACTACGACTCCGCCCTCGTCGCCGATCCTCTGAACGCCGCCGCCCACCATAACCGGCAGACTACCATCACCTATCTCAAACGACTCAATGAATTGTTAGATGAGGATCAACAACAGAGCGCGCAATTGATGCCCCAAGCGCAGCCCGGCGAAGGCCCACCGGAAAAAGGAGACGAGGATTCCAAAGATGCGCCTCAGGGAGACGAGGGAGACGACAAGGGGCCGAAGCCTCCTCAAACTAACGGGTCTGGCGACGAGGATTCCAAGGCGGGGCGTGACGGCGAGAAAGAACCGCCTGACGACAAGACGGGTGGAGAGAAGAATGACAAGGACGAAAAAAATGGCGGGAAGGAGAAAGCGGATCCGAAGGAAACGCCGGAAGATCGCGCCCGGAGAATTCTCAAGGAAAATGCGGATCTTGAAAAAGGCCCGCTCACACCCGGACGTCGCGTGATCCGACCTGCCGAGAAAGATTGGTAACATCATGAACGGAATCCCACATTTCAGAAGACTCCTCGCGGTGCTCATCGCGTCGATGTTTCTCACTATGGACGGCCATGCCGAGGCGTTTGGCCGGCTATCATCCCGTTTCCTCGCGCGCGGTGAGCAGGTGTTGTTAGAAATCGCCGTTTCAGGAATTCAGCCCGCCGCGTTTCCTGAGATTCCTGCAGTCGGTGGAGTTGAAATCCGCCAGGCAGGCAAGCGCGTTCGGACTCAACTTTTGGCAGGGAGGCGCCTTGAGTATTGTTTTGATTATCTCGTCTCCAGTTATGCAGTTGGCAGTCATGTGATTCCGCCGGTTGAAGTGACTGCGGGTGGTTTAAAATCCCGCACTGAGCCGCTGGAGTTCAGTGTGTTCAACCCGGACGATCTGAAATGGTCAGAGACCCAGGCTGGAGAAGCAAAAATCCGATACGCGAGCGCGTTCCGAATCATGAATCCACGCCCCTATGATGGGGAAACCACCCCGGTCGAAATCAAGTTATTTGTTCCAAGTGATTTATTTGTTGAGGATTGGGGCATCCCTGATTTTCAACGCGAGGGTATCACATGCTGGCGTTTCCAGCCATCACCCATGCGCGGAGCCATCAATCTGCTTGGCAGGTCATACCAGTCGGTCGCCTACCCGAGCACCCTCACCACGACGCGCGCCGGCAAGCTTGCAATCGGTCCCGCCGCCCTGCGCCTCATCACGACGCAGGTGATGATGGACGGCATTCTCCGCAGGGTTTCCCAGGAATTGAATCTCACAGTACCTCAGTTAGAAATCAACGCGAAACCGCTTCCGGATGGAGCACCCGCTGGATTTGAAAATGCGGTTGGCAGTTTCAAGATGGATGTAAAAACCACCAGTGGCGCGGTCCAGGAAGGCGATCCGATCCCGGTAGATATAGTGGTGAGCGGCAGCGGAAATCTCGACACGCTGCATGTGCCAAAGCCGCTGGTTTCGGACGGATGGAAAGTATATGATGCCACGACCGACTCCCGTGGCGATGAAAGGCGCGAGTTGTCTGGCACGACGGTGTTTCACCAATTCATGAGACCGTTAGAGTTGAAGCCTGAGGTTCCTGGATTCCGATTGGTTTATTTTGATCCGAAGAATGCCATGTATCAAACCCTGACAACCGAACCGATTTTGTTGCAGATGGCGCCTGCCAGAAATGCAAAAGCCGAGTCGGCGACACCGCCCGAGGCGCTTACGGTTCCGATAGAGCGCATGACGGACATCCTTGGTGTGGTGCGCACAGCGCATACCACCCGCACGGGCGTCGCGTCGTTACCCGCTTGGTTCGGTCATGCGCTTGCCGCGTGGCTTGCTTTGGTGCTCATCATCAAAGCGATTTGGATGCGTTTCGGCCACCGATTGAAGAAGGATCCAGGCCGTCATGAGCGCCTGCTGGCCATTCGTGAGATGGAACGGGTGGCGGCAGATGATGACCCAGCGTTTCTCCTGTTAGCCGGACGATTCATCGAGCGCTGGCTCGGGGATCATCCATCGCCGGAAATTCGGGACGTCCTTGCCAGCCGCGACGCCGTGTGTTTCTTGAAGGAAAAACCTCGGGATCCTGTCATGGAATCGAAGCGGCGCAGCTGCATTCTCAAGCTCCTGCGGAGCCTTTCCATCACCCTTTCGGTTATGCTTCTGTTAGTCATTGGGGTGAATGAATCGCGTGCCGCGGATTTGACGCAAAATGCATTGAAAGCCTACGACGCCGCCGAGTATGACGAGGCGATACGGTGTTGGCTTCAGGGCGGTCAGTATGAAGATCTTGCGGCCGACACGCTTTTCAACATCGGCAATGCCTGTTATCGCGCCGGGTCGCCGGGATATGCGGCGCTGTATTATCGCCGTGCGCTCGCCCGCGATCCCGATCATCAGGAATCCCGGCAGAATCTCCGCTTTATTGAGCGCAAGTGCGGGGCCCTCACCGTGCATCGGCCCGAGTATCAATACGTCCTCGCACGGTTTCCGCTCCGTGCATGGCAGGGGCTTCTTTGGGCGGGCATTTGGCTTTGGGGTCTGGCTGTGCTCATTTTTCCCGCAACCCGTCCCGGTGCTAGGATCCGCATGGTGGCATTGGTCGCGCTGTTAGTCGGTCCTCTGTTAGCCGCCACCGGAGCTCTAGGGTGGCACTATTTTCCAAATGATGCCGAGTTTGCCGCCCCGGCACGCCAGGCGGTGATCGTTGGGGAAAAAGTCATTTTGCATGCGGAGGCCGCGCGCACCTCGCCAGAAATAATCGATGCACCACCCGGATCACTCTGTGAGCTGATCCAGGAATCGGGACGTTGGGCATACATCGCATTTGCCACCAAAACCCGCGGGTGGGTCCCGGTGGAGATGATCGAAAAAGTGGTTCCCACCAAGCGTCCCGAAGTGCCTGCGATCCGCAAACCAAAGGCAGATCGAAAAAGCGCGTGAACGCACGCACGGTGCCGGATAGAGACCTCGATGGCTTGGGTGAGGGTGCAGCTGCTTGTGGCAAGGAGCGGCGGACTCCGATACGCCGAGGACCCATGATATGCGAGTGCATTGAGATAAACGCCTTGTCATTGGCTTCCAACGGCCAGATGCGGAGGAGACGTCTGCTCCACTAAACTCCAAAGATTCGGAAAACGTCCGCTCCCCATATTTCCAGAAAGTCCACGCGAGGTCTAACAGCCATCCCTTTGCTCCTTGTGGGTCTTTTCATTCACAGAAGTCTCTCTATCAGATTTCGGAGGATTCGGAACGCAGCCGTCAAGTTGCCGATGCTCCCTGCCGTTTCAAGCCGGTAGTTCCCAACCCGACCGGCGCGGCATGCGGATCAGGGCGTCAGCCTCGGGCCGATTGGTGGCTTTGCAGGCGGCGGCATCCCAATCGATTTTACCACCTAACCGAATTGCCAGGTTGCCGAGGTGGGTCAGTTCGGTGAGGTCGGCGGCGAAGCCGAAATCTGATGACACTGGGCCATATCCTTTGCAGGCAGCGATCCAGACGGACTCATGGCTGCCGCGCAGATCGGACATCGAGGCTTTGACTTGGCGAGCCGAATCCATCAGTGATGCAGGCTGCAAGCTGAGTTGCTGGGCCGGATAGGTGCCGTGACTGATATAGCCTTTGCTGCCGATGAGGATCGCGCCGCCTTCGTCGTCGCCAACCGGCTTGCCGCCGGCGATTTCGGCCACTTCCGCCGGACATTCGCCCGAATACCAATCGAGTTGCAAGGGTGGGAATTTGCCACGCGCGGGAAAGAGATATCGCACGTGGGATTTTTCCGGATGAATGAATTCATTGGCTCCCTCGATCGACATCCGCTCAATGCTGGATGGGGCTGTTAGACCGAGCGCCCAACACGAGGCATCCAGGGTGTGGACGCCCCGATCACCCATCATTCCGCAACCAAAATCCCACCATGCCCGCCAGCGGGCCGGATGATAGGTCGGGTGATAGGCGTGGGATTTTGCCGGGCCTAACCAAAGTTCCCAGTCCAAGGTGGCGGGCACCGGCGGGGAATCAACGGGTGGCTTGTTGGTGAGTGTGGACCACCCTGCATGCCCAAACGGGCGGTATTTCAGACTGCACCAGGCGACCACCCGCTTGACGTCGCCAATGACGCCGGCGCGGACCCAATCGACGATTTTACGGGCGGCCGCGGACGAATGGTATTGGTTGCCCATCACCGCCACGCATCCTTTGGCGGCGGCGGCGACTTTCGCCAATTGGCGCGCCTCGTAGATGTCGTGGGTCAGCGGTTTCTGGCAATAAACATGCTTGCCCGCATTGAGTGCGGCCATGGCGATGAGCGCATGGGTGTGATCGGGCGTGGCGATCATCACCGCCTCGATATCGCCCTGCTTGGCGAACATCTCGCGATAATCGTTGTATCGCTTGGCTGCGGGGAATTGAGCAAACGTATTCCCCGCATAGGCGTGATCGACATCGCAGAGCGCCACGATTTCTTCGGCCGCCATGTTGGTCAGATTGCCGCCTCCCATGCCACCCACCCCGATGCCGGCGATGCGCAACTTGCGCGCAGGCGGGGCTACCGCCTGAGCAAAAAGTGGGGGACAGTCGAACATAGCGGCGATCCCGGTTTTCAGGAAAACTCGTCGGGTTGAGGACGTTGGCATTCGAATACTACCTACCTGCGCGGCGAATCTTTCAGTCAAATCCCCCCTGCTTCAGATCACCTCGTCGCCCGATTCCCGGTTCACGACCACTAGCCACAAGCCACAAGCCACTAGCCACAAGCCAGTTCTCAACTCCTGTAACAAAACGAACCGAGCAGCTCGGAAAAAACAGCGAAACCACACCGCGAAACGACTCAATCCGAGCGGATTGAGAGTGGTTGATTTTTTTGCTTCATATCACTGCATGATTATTTATACATACAACCCAGACGAACTGGAATCAACATTCATGAAATCATTTTTTGTAGAGTCACCATCCAAGCTCCACTTCAAACTGGCCGGCCAAACTCCTGATTTCCGCCAGAAGGCCCAGCTCACTGATCTTGCAACGGCTCTCATTTGATAATCCATTCACTGGCATTCTATCCATTAGCCATCACCCCACTGACCATGATCCGCCGCCTTCTTTTGTCCATTCTGATGTTGATCACGGCCGGAGGCGCAGTGGCTGAGGAGTCGGTGGCTACACTGGCCAACCGGCTTGAGTTGGTGGACAAGGCGGCGTTGCTGCGTGCGCTGGAGGATTTGGCGCTTGGCGCGCCGGACCGTTATCCAGATGTCGCCGTGCAGCGCCAACAATTACGGGACATGCCCGACATCAAACCGTTGCTGGCGCGTGTGAAGGCTGGCGAACCCGAGGCGCTCGTTCAAGCCGGCACCCTCATCGAACTGCAGCGGAGCATCCTGCTCGCCAATCCGCTCCTCGATTTTGATCAGGTGCTCGCCCGCAAGACTGACAAACTCGGCTTGCCCGCGAACTATCATTCCAACTCGTCGCTGTCAAAGACCGGCTATCACAACCAGATCATCCGGTTTTCCATTCACGGCAAAACACCCGACCTAACGGTTTTCACGCCGGAGAAGACACGCTTTGTGGGTGACATCTGCCTGCATTATGAGGCCGAACGTTTGATGTTTTCCATGCCCAGCGAGAAGGATTGGCAGGTGTTCGAGGTGAGGGTGGACGGCAGCGGTCTGCGACAGGTGTCGCCGGACATTCAACCGGGCGTGGACAATTACGACGCCTGTTATCTGCCGAATGGCGATTGCCTTTTCACATCCACCCTGCCGATGGTCTCGGTCCCTTGCGTCGCCGGAGAGGCTCATGTCGCCAATCTCGTCCGGCTCACCAAGGATGGCAAGGTCCGGCAACTCTGCTTCGATCAGGAACACAACTGGTGCCCCCGTGTGCTGGCCGATGGCACCATTCTCTATCAACGATGGGAATACACCGACACACCACATGCCAACACCCGCCTGCTCATGACAATGAACCCGGACGGCACCAATCAGCGGTCGTTCTACGGCTCCAATTCGTATTGGCCGAGCGCTTTCTTTTACGCCACCCCGGTGCCGGGTTCCGCCACCAAGGTGGCCGGTGTTTCCTCCGGCCATCACGGCGATCCGCGGCTGGGAGAACTCTATCTGTTAGATGCCGCCAAGGGCCGCACTGAGGACTCAGGCGTTGTCACGCAGATTCCATCCAAGCCGACCACGCCCAGCGGCCAGGGAAGGATTTACGATCACATGCGTGATGTCTGGCCGCGCTTTCTCCACCCGCAACCTCTGAGTGAGAAGGTTATTCTAACAGCTTGTCAACCGTCGCCACGACACCTCTGGGGCGTTTATCTGGTGGATATTTTTGACAACCTGCTTTTGCTCAAAGAGCTCGGCGGGCTAGCCGTCCTTGAACCAATACCGGTGATCAAGCGTCCCGTGCCGCCGGTCATTCCGGACAAGGTGGATCTCTCGCGAAAGGACGCCACGGTCTATCTGCAGGATATCTATCAGGGTCCCGGACTCAAGGGCCTCCCCCGAGGCACCGTCAAGTCCCTCCGTTTGTTTTCCTACACCTTCAGTTATCATGGTGTCGGCGGTCTCTACGGCGTGATCGGTCAGGACGGCCCGTGGGACCTCCACCGACCGCTCGGCACCGTGCCCGTGCATGCGGACGGTTCTGCAAAATTCAGCGTGCCAGCCAACACGCCGATCTCCATCCAACCGTTAGACGCCAATGGCCAGGCCCTCGCCCTCATGCGGTCGTGGCTGACTGCCATGCCCGGCGAGGTCCTCTCGTGTGTCGGTTGCCATGAGACACATGATCCGGCACCGGCGGCCCGCGGTTCCATCGCCTCCACCGCCGCGACGGCCGCCCTCAAACCATGGCGGCCCCAAGTCGCCGGGTTCAGCTTCCAGCGTGAAGTCCAACCGGTGTTAGACCGCCATTGTGTTGCCTGTCACGACGGCACCAAGGCTCAGCCCGACCTGCGCGGCGGCACCATGGTGAGCGATTGGTCCAGCCAAATCTCGGGCAACGCTGGGGCGGGCAGGGGCGGGCGCTTTTCCAGCAGTTATGTCAATGTGTTTCCCTACACCCGCGCCAATGGCATCGAGGGCGACTACCATCTGCTCGCCCCGATGGAGTTCCATTTTTCCACCTCCGAACTCGGCCAGTTGCTGCGCAAGGGCCATTATGGCGTCGCACTCGATGCCGATGCGCGCGACCGGCTGACCACCTGGGTCGATCTCAATCGTCCCTATCACGGGTCTTGGAGTTCTATTAACTGGGGCAATGCTAAATCACTCGAATCCGCTCGCGGCAAATTGCGCGAAACCCACGCCGGTCTAACAGAAAATCACGAGAACTTCCCCGATGATCCCCCGGCTCCGGTCGTGCCGCTGTTGCCTGCGCCGCTCCCGGCGCCCACGCATTCCGTCGTCAAACCTTCGGGTTGGCCGTTTGATGCCGCACAAGCACGCGTCCTCCAAGGTGCCGACTTTGAATCCGTGCTTGCCACCGACGGCCTCAGCATTTCCCTGGTGCGCATTCCAGCAGGGGAATTTGCCATGGGCTCAGCGGCCGGTCATCGCGACGAGCAACCTGTGAGCTTGGTGAAGATCGCCAAGCCATTCTGGATGGCCACATTTGAGATCACCAACGGCCAATTCCGCCAGTTCGATCCCGCCCACGACTCCCGCGTCGCCGATGCGCTCAACTATCAGTTCGGCCAGCGCCCGTGGTCGCTCAACGACGATGCGCAACCGGTCTGCCGTGTCTCGTTTCGCCAGGCCCTCGCGTTCTGTGCTTGGCTGTCCGGAAAAACCGGCCGCAAAGTCACACTGCCCACCGAGGCCCAATGGGAGTGGGCCGCCCGTGCCGGTACCGCCACCCCGTTTTCCTTCGGCGATCTCACCACGGATTACGCGCCCTTCGCCAATTGTGCCGACGCCTCGATCGCCAAGTTTGCGGCCTGCACTGCGGTCGACAATTACCATGGCGTCCGCAGCGTCCCCAATCCTAACAAATACGACCTGCCACTGCTGCGCGACGACGCGCACAATGACGGCAATCAACTCGCAGCCATGCCGGGTTCTTATGCCGCCAATGCTTTTGGCTTGCGCGACATGCACGGCAACGTCGCCGAGTGGACGCGAACTTTCTATTTGCCCTACCCGTATGCCGAGGACGCGCGCGATTCTGCGTCCACTGCGGGCGAGCGGGTTGTGCGCGGCGGCAGTTGGTGGACGCGGCCGTTTCAATGCACCAGTTCCCACCGCGCCGTGTTTCAGGACTATCAGCCGGTGATGTGGGTCGGGTTCCGCGTCATCGTCGACGACTAGCGCACCCTGTGGCCACCCACCGGTGAAAACGAACGCAGCGCCCTCGACACCGTGGTCGCGCAACTCGACACCACGTATTTCAGCGGTTTTAAAACCAGCAGTCCAGATCTCAGCACCGTCACCGCCATCTGACTGCGGGCCGAGAGCTGATGAATCACATCCATCACCCGTGTCGACAGGCGGGTTTTCTTCGATGGATGGTGTTTTCCCCTTGGCCTGCCTCTTGCCCTACGCTAATGTAGACCCTGAATCAGGCTCCACACCGCGCCCCACTTCCTATTCCGCATGAACGCCACTACAAAACCCCATTTTCTAACAATCACCCTGATCCTCACGCTGCTGGATGCGGCATGTTTTGATTGTGCAGCTCAATATACTCCACCACCCAACATTCCGGGCTCCTCCATTGGGAATATCGAAGACATCACCGGGCTGGGTGGAAGGGACATAACGGGCACCGCAGTGGATTTCATGCCGACCGGAACTAATTTCGGAGGCATGGGCATCACCGGCACCGGCGCACGCTACGGCAATTGGCTCGGCCCCGGATGGTGGGGCGGCTCGGAACTTGCTGGCCGCTGCGGCATCTTGCCACCGGTGGACTCACTCGATGCCCTCGCCCAACGCCACGACATGGCTTATGCCGTGGCTGAGGCACAGGGAAAAATCCACGGCAAATCCGAAGAGTATCGACTCAAGGCGATGGCCGATTCCATCGCCGCGCGTGATGCGCGCCAATTGGATCCGGATCCCACCAAATGGGAGCATCCTCCCCAGGATCCCGCCACCGCATCCCGCTATCAAGCCCGCATGATCACCACGTTCAAGTATGAAGAAGGTGTCTATCTTGCGAAGTCGTATCTCGAAAAAAGCATCCCCTCATCTTTACCCAAACTCAGCGGCCCCGACGATATGGACAAGGCCGTGAACGGTGAAATCAAAACCTGGCAACAGGGGGTCGATCAATGGGAAAAAAGAAAAGAGGAGATCAAGAAAGAAGCCGAGAAAAAG
>CAIYYV010000359.1 GCA_903930425.1 Akkermansiaceae bacterium
CCGGACATCATGGTTTCAAAGCCCTTCGCGAATTCAGTGAAGTGATAGCGGTGTGTGATGACCGGCGAAATGTCGAGTCCGGCGCGCAGCATAGAGCTCATTTTATACCAAGTTTCAAACATTTCACGCCCGTAAATCCCTTTCAAGATGAGTCCCTTGAAAATCACGCGGTCCCAGTCGATGGCGATCTTTTCTGGAAAAATCCCTAACAATGACACCTTGGCACCGTGGGAGCTGTGTTCCAGAATGTCATTCAGGCCCGACGCATGGCCGGACATTTCCAGGGCGATGTCGAAACCCTCCTTCATGCCGAGCTCGCGTTTGACGTCGCCTAACGACTCGGTGGCCACATTGACCACGCGGGTTGCGCCGAGTTTTTTTGCGAGATTGAGGCGGTAGGGGTTCACATCGGTGACCACCACGTGGCGCGCCCCGGCAAATTTGCACACTGCGGCGGCCATGCAACCAATCGGCCCCGCGCCGGTGATCAGGACGTCCTCCGCCACCAGATCCCAGGACAATGCGGTGTGCACCGCGTTGCCAAGGGGATCAAAAGTGGAAACCACCTCGTCGGAAATATGCGAATCCACCTTGTAAACATTGCCGTAGGGAATCGACACATACTCGGCAAACGAGCCCGGACGGTTCACCCCGACGCCTTGGGTGTCGGGGCAAAGGTGGCGGCGGCCGGCCAGGCAGTTCCGGCAACGACCGCAGACGATGTGGCCCTCCCCGGATACCCGTTCCCCCACCATCACATCGGTGACCGCCGACCCCACGGCCTCCACCACTCCGCAAAATTCATGACCCACTGGCATCGGCACCGGAATCGTCCGCTGCGCCCACGCGTCCCATTTCCAAATGTGCACATCCGTCCCGCAAATCGACGTTTTTTTGATTTTGATCAGCACATCCATGGGACCGACTGCGGGTTCCGGGACATCCTGCAGCCACAATCCGGGTTCTGCCTTGGCTTTAACGAGTGCTTTCATGACGGGCCGGAATGGTGCATGCCCGCACGCGAGCGACCAGCGTAATTTTCCGTGCATCGTCCAATCTCCGTGATTCCTCTGGTGACAACGCCGACTTGGCAAAGCACGGTTTCTCCGGTTTACTGAGGTCGATGAGCATCCATCGACGAGTCGATCGCGCGTCCCGTCCCGTGATTTACCAACTCATGGTCAGGACCTTCGGCAATACCTGCGTGACCCGAAAACCCCATGGATCACTCGCGGAAAATGGCTGTGGAAAATTCGCCGACCTCACATCCGCCGCGCTGAAATCGCTCCATCAGATGGGCATCACACATCTCTGGCTCACCGGCGTGCTTGAGCACGCGAGTGGGACCGCTTATCCTCAGCGCCCCGCCGATGATCCGGATATTTTGAAAGGGCTTGCCGGCAGTCCCTACGCCATCAGGGATTACTTTGATGTCTGCCCCGACTATGCGCTCGATCCGGACCGGCGCCTTGTGGAATTCACGGATTTGTTAGGCCGTTGCAAAAGCCACGGCTTCAAGGTGCTCATGGACTTTGTTCCCAATCATGTGGCGCGTTCCTACGCCTCGGATGTGCGCCCGGAACTGACCTTTGGTGTGGACGATGATCGGGACCAATTTTTTGCCCGCGACAACCATTTTTTTTATTTGCAGGGCGGGCATCCGGGCGGCGGGCCGCCGCTGCGATTGCCGCGTGCCGGGCAGCCGGGTTGTGACGGGCACTTGGCGTCGGAATCGGATTTTGGCAGGGTCACCGGCAACAACGTGGTTTCCTGGGCCCCCACGATCCATGATTGGTATGAAACGGTGAAGCTGAATTATGGACACGATTTCACCACCGGTCGAAACACCTCGCACCTGCCTGGACCCGCAACCGCGCCCGCAGACGTGCCGCGGACCTGGTCTGCGATGGATGAAATCCTGCGTTATTGGCAGGCCATGGGCGTGGATGGATTCCGGGTGGACATGGCGCATTTGGTGCCCATGGAATTTTGGCGTTGGGTGTTGAAGCGTTGCCGTGCCCGGGACCCACAGGTTTTTTTTGCCGCAGAGGCCTACGACAATGATCCGGCCAAACTCACCGACGGTCATGTGCTCGACGCGCTGCTCACCGCCGGCTTTGACGCGGTGTATGATGACCCGAGTTATGATGTGATTAAGGGAATCTATCAGTCAGTCAAATGGGCCAACGACCTCGACCCTCTCGCGTTCACCGGCAAGCGGTTTCACAAATCCCTTCGCTATGCTGAGAACCACGATGAACTGCGCCTCGCGAGCCCGCTCGCATGGGGCGGCCATGGCATGCAGGTCGGCAAACCGGTTTCCGCTGTGTTGTTTGCCATGGGACGCGGGCCCGTGATGCTTTATCACGGCCAGGAAGTCGGAGAACCCGCTGCCGAATCCGCCGGCTTTGGCGGCGGTGACGGCCGGTCATCCATCTTTGATTACGGGTCGATGCCCGAGTTCACCAAATGGGTCAACGGCGGCCTGTTCGATGGCGGGCAGCTCAGCGAGGATCAACAGGCACTGCGCGCCTGGTATGCCATGCTCATCAAAACCACTCAGGCCCGCGCCTTCACCGATGGCGAGTTTTATGGACTCAACCATGCCAACCTCCACAACCCCGCCTTCGGCAGGGTGGGGGACGAATCCCCTTCCGGCCACTGGATCTATGCCTTTCTTCGCCGCGAATCCAAAACCGGCCAGGCCTTTCTCGTCATCGCCAATTTCCACCACGCCCAACTACTTTGCGGGGTTAAAGTGCAAATTCCGTTAGATGCCCGCAGGTTTCTTGGCCGCGCGGGTGACTCGGCTTTGAAGTTCTCCGACCGGCTTGGCACCGGATGGTCGGATGTGGCGGAATGCGATTTGTTAGCAAGCGTGGGCTTGTGTTTGCCGGAGCTCGCGCCGTGTTCGGCGATGATGTTAGAAATCACCCCGTGTTCAGGCATGGAGCAGCAGGATGGAATTGGCCGCGAAGTGGTCTGATAGAATGTCCGAGACGATGACAATGGGCGTTCCGGGCTGCACGAGCTGCTGGTCGAGCAGGTGCAGGGTCACGCGTTGGATCGTTTCCTCAATGGTGGATGAGAATGACAACTGGATGGCGCGCACGCCACGAGTCACTGACAATTTCCGGCAGATGGGTTCTTTCGGAGTGATGGCGTAGAAGCAGGCCGTGCGCGGGCGGAGCATCGCGACCAGGTTGGCGAGCACGCCGTAGCGGGTGAGCACCACGATGCAGGCGTCCGGGAGTGAGTCGGCCAAGGTGACGGCGGCCCGCGCGGATTTTTGGCGCTCATTGAGAAGGAGTACGCCATTGCTGAAGCCCAGTCCGCCCGAGCGTTCGATGCGGACGGCGATGCGCACGAGCGTGTCGATGCACTGCACGGGATAGCGCCCGACAGAAGTTTCGCCCGAGAGCATGATCGCGTCGGCTTCCTCATAGGCGGCATTTGCGACGTCGGTGACCTCGGCGCGAGTGGGCGAGGGGTTGAGGATCATGGATTCGAGAAGTTGAGTGGCCACGATCACGCGGGTGCTCAGTTCGTGGCAGCGTTTGATGATGCGGCGCTGCAGGATCGGGAGTTCTTCAAACGCGACCTCGGTCCCGAGGTCGCCGCGAGCGATCATGATGATGTCGGCTTCCTCAATGATGGAATCGATGTTTTTGAGGGCTTCCTGATCCTCGATTTTGGCGATGATTTGCGCATTCCCATTGAGGGCGGTCATGGCCTCGCGAAGTTCGCGGACGTGGGCACCATCGCGCACAAATGAACCCGCTATGAAATCGGCTTCACAATGCACGGCGAGGACAAGGTCGTGATGGTCTTTTTCGGTGAGAGCCGGAAGGTTCAAGCGGACGCCTGGCAGATTGATGTGGCGGCGTGAACCCAAGGTGCCGGGAGTGGTGGCGCGACAGAGAATGCGGTCGGACTCAACCACCTCGATGTGCAGGAACAGCGCCCCGTTATCGACTGCCAGCGTGTTGCCGACCGATACGTCATCCATCAGCCCGTCATAGTTGACGGTGGTGGATTTCTCGACGGTGGACAGTGCGTCCGTCTTGCGGAATTCCACCATATCACCCTCATCGAGGATGAAAGGTTCCGGCAGGTCGCCGGTGCGAATGGACGGACCTGATAGATCGAAAAGCACGGCGACGTGTGCCTGGCGTTCGAGCGCTTGGTGGCGGACTTTGCGGACCAGTCCGGCGGCCCACTCGTGTGGGGCATGGCTCATGTTGATGCGAAATACATCGGTGCCGGCGTCGATGAGTTTTCCGATCATTTCCTCGGACTCCGTGGCGGGACCAAGCGTGCAGATGATTTTGGTTTTACGGGGCATGACAGTGGGCATGAAGATCTAAAGAAAAGGAGGAGAATCTGATGACGAGCGCTTGGCGCGACGACGCCGCGAAAAAAATACGATGAGGGCGACCAAGCAGAGAAACGCGACCGCGGCCATGCCGAGCACGAGGAAAAGCCGACGACTCGCGTGGTTGATGAGTTTTTTCCCGAGGGTCTTCGGCGGGGCTTGGCTCGGCACGTGCGTCAACACCAGTTGGTCCCCGGCGAGGTGAACCTCCGTGAGTGCCGCCATGCACGGCCCAAGCACCGGGTCTGTTAGATAGCGCTGGGTGATCCGATAGGGCGACATCTGGTCGATGAATTCGCGCGGCACACTTGCGCCCGGAACGTCGATCGCATCGAGAAGCAGGACGAGCTCGCCTTTGCGCAGTGCGGGACGAGCGACGAGTTGTGCGTTGAGATAGCGGGGGGTTGAGGTGATCCATCCCGGTTCATCCTTGTGGGCCAGTCGTGGTTTTCCGTTGAGCGGGAATGCCACGGCGATTTTCATGGCCGTGCCGTCCATGGCGGTGACGCGCAGGGTGCCGCGGAGGTCGCGGCACGCTTCATAGGCGGCGATGATCCGGTTGAGATCCTCGGCCGAGAGCGCGAGTTCGGCACGCTCCCGGTCCGCAAGTTGCTGGCGGAACGATTCCAAGCGCTCGGCAAGGCGGTTGAGCGCGCCCTCGTTGGCATCCAGTGACGAAACCTCGACCGCAGCCGGGCTCTCGGCCGTGAATTTCACGATTTCATTGAATTGACGAAACAGTGAGAAAATCGAAAAACCGATCAGAAGGCAGATGACTAACAGCGCGGCGACCAGCAGGGCGCATCCCGCGAAAGGAGAACGCGAACTCGAACGGGAGTGCGGTTTCAAACGATTCATCGATCTAACGGGAATCCGGCGAGTCATCATGCGTCGGGATCGCGGAGTTTAGTGGGGGATTCATCAAGATCTAACGGCACGGTGGGAGGGGTGCTGAGTGGCTGGGATTCCGCCGAGTTGTCCGCCAGGCCTTCTGCGGTGATCGCGGGTGGATCCGTGAGGTCTGGGAGGTCTGGGAGGGTGGATTGATCCGACCATCCGTCGTCGCCGGCCTCATGGGTGTGCAATGCTTGTTCGAACGGGTCATGGTGCCACGGGTCGGCCTCAGTGGGAGTGGTGAGTGACGGGTCGGCCTCTTGGAAGAGCGGGTGTTGCGCGCGTTCACGGGCGTCCTGTTCCTCTTGGATGCGATTTTTGCGACGATCAAACCATGCGAGCCAGATGCAGATCTCGTAAAGAAGGATCATGGGGGCGGCCATCAAGCTCATCGTGAGCATGTCAGGCGTGGGAGTGAGCACGGCGGCGGCCACGAAGATCGCGACGATCGCGTAGGAACGGGTGCGCGACATGGTTTCATACCCGAGCAGCCCGAGTTTCACAAAGACCATCACAACGACCGGTAACTCAAAGGAAAGCCCGAAGAGGAGTGTGAACTGGGTGGCGAAGGAAATGTATTCGCCGATCCGCCAGTCATTGGAAACGCCGAGGTTGCCACTCCATTCGTAAAAAAACATGAGGGCACGGGGAAGAACGGCATAGTAAGCGAAAAACACACCACCGAGAAACAACCCGAAACCGATGGCCATGGACGGCCACAACACGCGCTTTTCATTTGAGTGCATGCCCGGCAATACAAATTGAAGAATGAACATCAATAACAGCGGGAACGCAAGAATGATGCCCGCGAAAAAGGATAGCTTCATCGACAGCATGAAGGTCTCGGTCGGCTTTAAGGCCGACATGAGTTTCAGGTTTCCGCGAGTGTCGGCCTCGGGGCTGGGGCCGGTTTTGAGCAGGGCTTTGACCTGGAGTTTGAGTTCGTCGGATTCATTCAGGCCCGCGATGAAGGCGTCGCGTTTGTCATCCGGAAGTGCCGTCGCGGCGCGCAGCAGGTTGGCGGATTTCGCGTGGAAGATTAAATCGCCGTCGGTGAGTGACTGATAGAAAAGAAGCCGTTGTGCGGGGTCGAGTCCTGAGGCCGCGTGTTCGACGGCTTTGGCTTTTTCCCACATTTCGACGCTGACCGGGCGGGGTGCGGGATCCGCCGCTTGAGGGAGCTTGGCCTGCAGTTGGGTGAGCCAGACTTGTTCGACAGGGCGGCGCAGCACTTCCATCATTTGTTTTTGGAAGCCGAAGCAGGCGATCATGGCAATCACGAGGGTGACCACGATGCGGGTGATCATGGTCCGCAGATCCTCAAGGTGCTCGAGAAACGGCTTTTCGTGGTCCGGATGCGATTTTTCCCGGAGTTGGATGATTTTGTTCAGCAGATACATGCCAGCGGGCGGGGATTCAAGCCGTCCATGACTGTTTCGGCAAGGCCGGATGTGACCGAGTGTCCCAGGAAGAAATGCGCCGCGCTGCCCACTGCGCTGTGGTCGGGCCGTGTGTGTGGGGGATTGGGTGACACGCGAATCAGCAATGCCATCTCTATCCGAACGGTGCGAACGGATGTAGAGTTGCATATTGAAGCGAGCCTGAGCTGCCCGCGCATCCCTCACTTGCAAATGTCTCACCCGATTTCAACGCAACGAAAATGGCACGGCGTATGGGCGCTGTGCCTCATGGTTGGATTATGGTGCCTAGATCGCTCGCATGCGGGATGCTGCGTTCCGCAATCCGATGCTGCCGCCTTTGGAGCGAGTCGCTCGGTGGCGGAGGTCGAGGTGCTTTCATCCGAGTCATTTTTTGCGGCGGACCGAACGATCCGGACGCGTTTTGTGCTGAATGTGGTGGAGCGTTTCAAAGGGGATGTCCCTGATCAGGTGGAGATCGAATCCCCGGGCGGAGTGATGGGCGAGCGCACGGATTTTCGTTCAGACTCGCTTGCGCTTCAGATCGGAAAATCCTACGTGCTCCTCTTGAATTGTGCAGCCGACGGTACCTGGTCGGCTCAACCGCATCAGGCGTATCGCGCACCGGCCGATCGTCGGAAGATGCAGGCATTTTTCCGTGGGCAGGCGCGTGGTGCCCGGCCCGTGATGACCACCGCCTCTGCGCCGGAAGTGCTTGTTTCGCAGGCCAATTCGGGGGTTCCCGGTTCGGTGGTGACTGCCACGGGATATATCGACTCCGGTACCCCATACTATCAACCTGCCCGCCTAACAGCCTGCGACGGGGGGGATGCGATTCCCTATCTCGTCGACGTGGATCCGACAAAACTGCCTACCGGAATGACACAGGCGGGCGCAATCGCGGCTGTGGCGGAAGCATTCAACGCATGGGCCGCCGAATCGTCACTCAAGTTTCGGTATGAGGGCACCCAGTCGTTCGGAGCCGGTGCCACCACCATTTCCGCCCAGGACCGGCGCTTGCGCATTCAACTCCATGACAATTACAACATCATCAACACGACGGGAACGCTTGGCATTGGAGGTGGCGCGTTTTACGGACCCACCAGCGTCTTTACCGGCGGGCGTGTCGGGTCCCAGGGGTTTCAGGAACGCCTCAATGGCTATGTGGTGCTTGAGAGCACCACGAACGCCTCGTCCATGCTCATCACAAACACTTTTAAACGCGTGCTCACTCATGAAATAGGACATGCCTTAGGACTTGCGCATTCCAGCGAAAATGCTTCCGAGCCCAATGCCACCCTCAAGGCTGCCACTATGTATTACAGCGCCCAAAGCAACTCGACGGGTGCCACGATCCAGATATACGACAAGGATCGCATCCAATTCGGCTACCCGATGACGGACACGCCGCCGTATGGCACCGATCGGATCATTCAGGCGATCACGGCGGACTCGCCCGCGTCCCTGCCCGCAGTGCTCGGGGTCAACCGAATCCAACTTCGCGCCATGGACCGGCAGGGCACCGCCCTCACCGCCAGCCTAACCAGCAGCACTAATTCTAACGGCACATTCTCGTTCTCGGGCCTGACTTTGACCTATGTCCCGAAAGGTGCATACTCTGACATCCGTTCGACAGACAGCGCAATTGAAGCCGGAGCGTATTATGACAGGGCGATTGTGCAGTTCAGCGACGGGGTGAATTTGAGTCGTGCCCTCACTTGTATCATCACGGGTTTTTCAAAAGACACGACCCCCACCGATGGTCTTCCCGATGCATGGATGACCACCTATTTTGGATCCACCGCCGTGGGAGCCGTCGGCTCTAACCGTCACCCGGACTCGGATCCAGATCGCGACGGCCTCAGCAATCGCGTCGAGTGTTACCTGAACACAAACCCGAACCTTGCAAACAGTGGCCCGGTGAAGCCGACCTACAACCATGCCCTGCGCCAAATCTCCTACACTCCGGTGCGCTTTGCCCCCTATTGGATCGAATCTTCCAGCACGCTTGAAAGTTCATCCTGGATCCTCCGGCGGGCCGCTTCGATCTATCAATCGAGTGGCACGCTCATGCATGATTTCTCGGCAGATCCCATGTCGGGAAAGACATTTTACCGCGTGGTGACGGGCCCGTGAGGCGGTAAGTGTTTGGAGGAAAAACGGGGTCAGACGCTAAAACGGGGTCAGTGTGACTATTGACCCCAGAAATCAACTCGACTGACCTTATCCCTTTCTTCAAACACCCTTCTTCAAACACCCTTCTTCAAATCCCGGATACTCCACAATGTTCCCGCTGCGGCCGCCCCACTGCCGCGCAGTTTCCGAGCGCCTTCCTTCCGTTGCGATCCAAAACGTTCCCGCGCGGCCACAAACGCCTCGTTCACAAACCCCCGACTGCCGATCACCGCGCCATCCGTGAAATACCG
>CAIYYV010000360.1 GCA_903930425.1 Akkermansiaceae bacterium
CCAAACACCGCGTAATAATCGCCCAAGACCTTGCTCGTCACGGGTTGACCGGCTGCGCTAATGCCTCCGCCGATCGTATAAGCGATCGAGCTGCTAGACGACACGGTGGGATCGGTGTCAAAGGCATATTCCTCGAGATTGGTATGTTGATCACCATCCGGGTCGCCGCCGAGGGTCTTGTCGCTCAAGGTGCCACCATTGGCGAAGATCCCATTTTTCCATTCATGGTAGAAGGTAAGACCGACCGTTAGAGACACGGTGCCATCGGCCATGGTGATCGTCGCAACGGCATCGGTCACGAGCGAACCGCTGTCGATGAGCGGGGTGATCGAAAACGTGCCAGTGCTGCCGGTGGCCGTGTAGGTGGCCAAGGGATAGGTTCCCAACCCGAGACCGGTTGGCAGGACCAAGTGGACGACGTTGTCGTTCAGGGTCAGAGTACCGGAAATGGTGAGCGGCGATCCTTGCGTGAAGCGGGCCAGCGCCTCGCTGGAAAAGATGACATTGCCACCGAGTGTGCCAGTGCCGCCAAGGGTGGCGGCCGATGCCACGGTGATCGCCGTGGTGGCCAGCGTTCCATTCACAGCAAGAGTGCCTTCGCTTACCAAGGTGGTTCCATCATAGCCGTTCGTGCCGCTGAGTTCCACCGTACCGGTGCCGGTCTTGATCAGACCGCCGGTGCCGGACAGGGCATTGTCCAGGGTGAGGGTGTGAGTCTGTGAATCCACTGTGAGACTGCCGTTGGTAGCCGACAAGTTAAAGGGTAGGGTGCCCGGCACGCTGAACGAGCCATCAGCCCGAAGTGTGCCACCACCCATATTCAAAGTGGCAGTGCCAGTGTCTTTTGCCGGGGCGACTGTCCAAGCCAAGGTGCCGCCTTCGAGGTTCAGGGTGGATGGGGACCCGCTACTGCCAAATAACATCGCAGTGGTGATCACGGATCCCGTGCCGCTGATATTCAAGGCGGCGGCATTCGCGGAATTGCCGACATATAGATGAGCATTCACATCCCGGTTTACCGTCACACTGCCGCCAGTGACTTCGACGGTGCCACTTTGAATCTGAAGTCCGGTGGCCACGTCGATCGCGGCACCATTGGCGACTGTGAGCTTGGCCCCAGTGCCACGCAGCCACAAGCCCCATCCGCCTGTGGTGTTGTTGGTGGTATAGTTGCCGCCGTCAAAGACCACCTCGCCGTTTTGGATGTCCAAGTTGTTCAAGGTCACATTTCCCCTGAAGGTCAGCGCTCCGGCCCCTAGTTTGGTCAGAGTTCTGGTGCCGTTGTTGACCATGCCTCCGATCGCAAGATCACCCGAGTTGCTCGTGATCGAGCAACTGGTGTTCATGGTCACATTCCCCGTGCCTAGATCCAGATCAGAAGATCCGACAAAAGAGAAATTGCCATTCCAATTCATGGCGTTGTCCTGCGAATTGACGATCGGCGACCCACTGGTATTGTCGAGGCTGCCCGTAGTTATTGTCAGAGGACCGGAACCGATCGCAGACGGGTGGTTGAAATTGAGCGTTCCGCCGCTCAAAGTCGTTCCGCCGGTGTGGGTATTGGAGCCTGCCAGGGTGAGTTGGCCGCTGCCGGACTTGCCGAGAATCGTGTCGCCGGTGATTCCGAAAGAGTCGGCGCTATCCAGCGTGTAAGGGACGGATGAATTGAGGAAATCGACCGTCTCCGTGGACACCCCGCCCTCGGCAATCGTGACGCTACTTTGCGTGACTGTCGTTTCCGCGCCCTCGGCGTAGAAGATGTCTGCGAGATAAACATGCGGATTAATGGTTGTTGCCTCGCTGAACGTGCCATTGAGTAAGGGAGAGGCGGCATTATTGAGACACCAATTGGTGGTGCTACTGAGATCCCAATTGGGGCCATTCAAGCCATTCCAGTATCCGAAGCCGTAGTTGGTCAGCGGCGTTAAATCCCGAAGCTGAATGGCGTTAAGCTGCACGTTCGGGGAAGTGACGGTGAACGCCTGGGTGCCGGTGCTCGCGGTGAATGCACCGATGGAGTATTGGCCCAAGCCGCCACTGGCCTGCTGTGTGTTGTAGGCCAAGGTGACCGTGTTGGCACCACCGTTGAGCGTCTCCGACCGGGACCAGACCTCGGGAATGGCTCGTGAATCATCCACCCATACCTGGACTTCGTATTGGTGGCCGGGGACAAGGTTCAGCAGGGTCACTGTGCCCGGTGCGCCGTTTTGAACCCAACTGGCACCATGCAAGACATTCTTGTAATCCGTGCTCAAGGCGTCTGCCGGGGTGCCATTACCCTTCAGGAACGAAGAGCCGAGGTAACTGGCGAAGTTATTCGACAGCGCCAGCTTGTTGCCAAAAGGCGTTTGGAAAGCAACGCCATTCACGGTCGTGGCGCTGGCGGTGTTGCCGCCATAGGCAAAAACCGGTGTTCCATTGGAAGCCACATCCGTATCACCCGTGATATTTTGCGAAGCGCCCCAGTAAATGAGTCCCGCGGTACCTTCGCTTGTGGTGGCTGAAGCAACCAAACCGAATGCAGTATCGGATCCGGCGCCGTTACGCGCTTTCACTCTGATCTCATAATCCGTGCCCGGATACAGGCTGTTTACGGTGACTTGTCCCCAGGCGGTGGCGGTTTGATAGGCAGCGGTCTTGCCGAGCTGGCCGCTGGCTTGCACATAGAGTGCTTCACCGTACCTGGCGCATTCAATGGCATAGGTTGTGTTGTTGGGATTGCCATCCCCACCGGAAAGCGCCACGGTGATCGTGCTTTCCGTCTGATCCACCACCGTGGGGGCATTGGGGCTATTAGCCAGCGTCCAGAAGTCCCTTTCCAAGCCGGACAATGCCGTGCCCGAGGAGTTGGTGGCGTAAGCATCGAAGTAGTAATGGGCGTTCACATCCAATGAGGAAATCCCCAGTACGTAAACCCCCGTTCCCGAGTCGGAAGGGGTCGTGTTGTCAGTGATTGTGACGCCGCTGCCGAGTTTGTAAACAAACCCGCGTTCGGTCACAGTCGCCCCTCCATCCGACGTCACGTCTCCATTCAAGGTCGCGGAGCCGGGGGTGATATCTGTCGCCGCTGAGGCCACGACGATCGGGAACCCCGGCTCAACCACGCTCACTTGGACGGGGGCCGTGCTGCTCGTGACAACGGTATTGTAAACCAGTGTCGCACTTAAGTTGTAGGCGCCAGCAGCCACAGGAGTCCACTCATAGGCATAGGGTGCTTCGGTGTCCTCGTAGAGCAGCGTCGCGCCGTTGAAGAATTTCACGGAGTTGATCGTATTGCCGTTCGCCGTGACGCTCGCTGCCAGCGAGATCGTCGCCGGTGCCGAGAGCAACGCGTTGTTGGCGGGAGAATCGAGCGTCAGCATGGGCGCGATCTCGCGGACTTGGAGCGCATTGATCTGGGTTGTCTCATTGCTGTTCAGGGTGAGCGACACCGGGCCCTCGCCAGCCGTGAAGGTTCCGACCACATAGCTGCCGACGCCCGATCCCGGGTTGATATCGTCGCCGGTGAGATAATTCAGGGTCCCTGACGTGTTGACCGAAGTGACCGTTTGAGTTCTGGCGTTGGAATATTGACGATAGTCAGCTACCCAGAGCTGAACTTTGTATCGATGACCGTTCGTAAGTCCCTGGAGGGCCACGACGGCGGTGGCGGCTCCCTGGTAATAGATGCTGCCATCAAGAATATTGAGATAATTGGCACTGAACTCCGCGGTAGGGGTGCGATTGCCCGTCGCGAAACCCGTAGTGGACCATGGGAGGTTAACGGCTGTGGCGCCCGTGCTGTAGGCTGTGAAAGGGACGCCGTTGACCGTGTCGGCCGTGCCGCCAAAGACATAGGCAAACACCGAGTTACCCTCGGTGATCACGTCGGTGTCGCCCACTGTGGTCGCCGGCGTATCCCAGGTGACGGACGGTGTCGGCGGCGTGATGTCGCGCAGTTGCAGGGCATTGATCTGCGGGGTATCGTTCCCAGCTATCGTGATCACCTGGCTCGTTGCGTCTGCTTTGAACGTGCCAATGATGTAATTGCCCGATCCTCCGGTCAGATAATTGATATGAGCCGATGTGTTATTGCCTCCTGTCGCCGTCACGTAGCGCGCATTGGGATATTCCCTGAAATCAGCCACCCAGATCTGGACTTGATAAGTGAAGCCAATCTTCAGGCTGTAAAGGGTCTCGGTAAGCGAAGCACTGGACCAGTAAGCGCCATTGAGCAAGGTTTGGTAGTCGGCGGAAAATCCTGCGGTCTTCGCGTTGGATGGGCAATAGACAGTATGGGAACCCCATTGTCCGCCGGAGATCACGCCCGCGGTGCTGTTGGCTGGCGCAGCGGTAAATGGGACGCCATTGATCGTGACCGCTCCTCCGGAATAGCCATTGGCATAAGCCAGCGTGCCGGTGGTGGAAACATCGCTGGCACCCGCGATGGCTACCGGAGTTTGCCAAGTGATATCCGCCGCATGGGCGGGGACGAACATCACCAGCGCGACGAGCGCGCAGATGGATGTGAATAAAAACCGTAGGGATTTTTGATTCATAACTGGTATTTGGTTCATAACTGGTAACTTGTTTGGATTCTATGCGCAGTGCTTTCTTTTGGAGTGAAGGATATGACGTAGGAATATTTACAGAGTCACCCCATTCTGTCTATGGACAATCCTGACTGCTTTTGTGCATATTTACGACACCTTCCGGCGGCGCCTCAGGAGCCGTAGTTCTGTTGCCGATGGCTGCGGCGGAACGCGGCCGGCCCACCGCCGGTGATGCACTTGAACACGCGGCTGAGATACGCGCGGCTCGAGAAGCCAGTCTGTAACGCGATGTCTTCGATGGATTGGTCCGTCTGTAGGAGCAGGTGTGCCGCCTCCCGCAGGCGAATTGCCCTGACATATTGGGTCGCCGTGGTGCCAAAGCCCCGTTTAAATGCTCGTTCAAATCCGATCAATGACAGTCCGGCGACGGCAGCCAGCGACGTGTTCGACAGATCAGCACCAAGATTGTTTTTGATGTGGCGCCGGACGCGTTCTAGATTTTCGGACACGCGTGGCAGCCAAACCAACTCGGGGCGAGACAGCACAACCTGCAGGAGCGCAAAGTTGTGGTTGAAGATCGCCAGCGATGGTTCAAATGCGGTGTCAGCAGCGATTAACTCTTTCAAGTCGCGCATCACACACAATTCAGTGTCGCGCGGTTTCAACATCACCGGTGGCTGGTGCTCGCTGCTCAACCGATAATCAAAACTGAAGGATAGCCACAAGGACGGCACCGGCCGCGATCCAACACAATGGAACAGGCAGCCCGGAGGAATGAGCGCGATGTGGGCGGGCGTCAAATTGATTCGCCGCGCGCCAAATTGAAGTTGATGACCGTGCTTGGCATTGTAAAGCAGCCGCCAGAACGGGCTGAAAACACTCGGGAAGTTCCAATCGTCACTCGCCGGCAAGAAGCCACTTTCATGCAGGGTGATACCAGTGCGCCCTGGCTTCAAGCCGAGTGGGTCGAACTCGATTCCAACTCCCGAGAACGGCTGTGTATAGGCACCCCGGTTGACCCGTTTGTCCATGCTGTCAGTCATTGCTTCGATGTATGCCTCGAGGGGGGATTGAGTATCACTTTTTCGGTACAAGAATCTTTCACAGGCATCCCATAGAAAATTATAAGAGTGGCTGGCGGGCTGTTCCCACTCAGGATCAGCCCTGATGAAAAAAAAACAACCAGATAGTGAGGCGTTGGCGAATTTGCGCGGCCGTCCCAAATCGAGTTCCACCGGTGGGTCTTGCCTGCATGTTGGATTCTAACAAGGAGCGCGGGCTTCAGCCCGCTCCGCCGAGACCATGCGCGGACCATGAAAAGCCAATGACAAAGCGTTTTCACTCAATGCATGCACGCGTCATAGGCTCTTTTCATGGACACTCGGCGGCCAGAGGCCACCGCTCCTTGGGGCATGGGCGCGTCATGGGTTCTTTTCATGGGCATTCGGCGGCCAGAGGCCACCGCTCCTTGGGGCATGGGCGCGTCATGGGTTCTTTTCA
>CAIYYV010000361.1 GCA_903930425.1 Akkermansiaceae bacterium
CCGGGTGTCATGAATTATGGCGCAACCACCAGCCTGAATAAAATCTCCCCGGTGTCATTTTGCTATGGCGCAACACGGAGGGCTCGCCAGACTCGTCTGGCCACCGCCACAGGGCTGCGTTTCAGCACGCACTCGCGCACCCGGACCACAGACCATCCTGTCGAGCGCAGTTGCCGCGTAACCCGGCGGTCCCGGCGGCGGTTGCCGTCCACCTTCCGCTTCCAGAATTCCACGTTGCTCTTGGGGGCGCGGTAGCAGTCCGGGCACCCGTGCCAAAAACACCCATCGACGAAAATCGCCACCTTCTCGCGCCTGAAAGTGAAGTCCGGACGCCCCGGAAGCGGCTGATGGCGACGCCAGCCCTTGATTCCACTCTCCCTGAAAAGCTCGATCATCCGGCCCTCTGTCGTCCGGTTTCCCTTGCCGCGGATCAGGGACATGACCTCTGACCGCTTTTGGACGCTCCAGATGTCGGTCATAGTCGTTTGCGTGTGACCGGTTCCAGCCAGGAACACCGCCGGGTCAATCGGCGACCCTGACGAGCATTCTCACTTCGATTCGTTCGGTTGGAGGCAGTTGGAATCCGGGGATCATGGTTTTCACCAAGACCCTTGGGCTGTCGGAAGAGGATTTTTTTCCGTTAATCTGTTAAAATGGAATGGTGCTGGTTGATCGGGCGATGTTCCGACATCGCCTGTTTGGAAAATAATTCAAACCAACCAACACCATGAACGATCAGACAGGGACAACGGCACCGGCGCAAGCCGGGATTGAGGATTTTAACGGGATATTCCAGGAGCGGCTTCGCGGCATCGTGCGCGAGGGCCTGCTTTTGATGTTCGAGCAGGAGGTGACCTCGCTGTGCGGCGAAACCTATCGCCCGACAGAGAGCGTTCACCGGCGGGCCGGAAGCGAAATGGTCACGATCCAGACCACCACGGGCAAGGAACGCATCTCGAAACGCAGGGTTCGCGAAATGCTTCCAAGCGGTTTGGAACGGGAGGTGAAGTTGAAGTCCTACAGCGAGGTCAAACGCCGCAAGGGCATGTTCGACGAGGTGCTTGAAGCGATCTGCCACGGGGCTTCAGGCAACGGCGTAGGCAAGATGCTGGGCGTGAGCGCCAGCACGGTCTGCGAGGGCTGGAAGGCCCGCAGCAAGGAGCTTCTTGATGAATTCCGGGGGCGCGATCTTTCGGAGATCGATGTAGTGGCGATGATGGTGGATGGGGTTTTCCCAGGCAAGGAAAGCTGCGTGGTGGTAGCGCTGGCCATCGATATTCACGGCCACAAACATCTGCTGGATTTCGAGGAGGGCAGCAGTGAGAGCGCGGAGGTGGTGAAGGGCTTGTTCGCGCGATTGCATGCCCGGGGATTGCAGGCGGGGACGGCGCGCAGATTGCTGTTAGTGCGTGACGGCAGCGAGGCGATCGCCAAGGCGGTGCGGCATTTCTGGCCGGACGCGGTGCAGCAGGAATGCCTGGTGCATGTCGAGCGCGGGCTGTGCGGGAAGCTGTCTTGGAAGCATCACAATGCGGTGGTGAGGCGGATGAACCGACTGCGCGGGGTGCAAGGTGCGGAGGCAGGAGAAGAGGCTTTTGAGGAGTTGCTGAAATTCGTCAGGAGCAAAAACCTGGCGGCGGCGGAGGGCTTGGAGAGCCGCAAGGACGGGATCTTGTCGTTCCATCGGCTTAACGTGCCGGCGACGCTCAATGTGACGTTTCTGAGCACCAACCATATCGAGAACGTGATGCGTAACTCGCGCGGAACGATCGGCAAGGTGTGCCGCTGGAATGCGCAGACCGACCAGTTGTCGCGCTGGATGGGAGTGGCTCTGCTGCGGGCCCAGGAGGGCTTTCGGCTGGTCCGGGGTCACAAAGATCTGGGTGCTCTGGCCGTCGCGCTCGGACGGGCCGGCTCCGCCACCTTGTCGCTACGCTCCTCGTGGGCTCCACCAGCCCGTCCGAGCGCGAGAGAGCATTGCGAGCTTGCAAGAGAGACAGGATTCTCCTATCGAATGTCCATCAGCCAGCACGCAGAGATTCTAACGATTTAACGGAAATAAAAATTTCCCCAATCTACTTC
>CAIYYV010000362.1 GCA_903930425.1 Akkermansiaceae bacterium
CATGACCGGACGTTCCAATGAATCCTTCCAAGGTGCCAACCAGCGCGCGTGTCTCATGCTACGAGAATCAACATCCCCAGCCCCAACGCAAGCGAAATCGGAATTATTTCTCTGTCCCTATGCCTGTGGCTTGACAGTTTCCAACCGTTTGATCAACCTAAGGACATGGATAGCTGCAATGTATTTTTAACCCCACAAGGAGGGAAGAAGGAAGTCGAAGAAGGCTTGGATTTTTACCCTAAATTTGATTCGAACGGGCTGATTCCGGCATTGGCGATGGATGCGATCACGCGTGAACCGCTCATGCTCGCCTACATGAACGAAGAATCGCTGCGAAGAACGCTGGAAATTGGCGAGGCGGTTTACTGGTCGCGATCTCGGCAAGAATATTGGCACAAAGGGGCCACTTCCGGTCATATTCAGCGGATCGTGGAAATTCGGACAGATTGTGACCAGGATGCGCTCATTCTTCTTGTAAAGCAAATCGGGGCCGGGGCGTGCCACACCGGACGCGAATCGTGTTTTTATCGCAGGGTGGCTATCCCGACAGGCACCGGAGCGGCGCAGCTAGAATGGATCGAGCAGGATTGCGCGTTCGATCCCGCAGCGGTTTATGGCAAGGCTTAAATAAGAACCATTGGAATGGTTCAATGGAGTTGCGTCATTACCGGAATTTCGCGGTTGCAATTCTGCGGCGGAACGGGTAGCTCTCCGCCCCGCGCGAAAGGCACCCTGTCTGATTCGTGCTGATCCATGTATTTTCCGTGAAGGAGTCCCTTATGAACATCATCGATAAAATCGAACAAGAGCAGCTAAAAACAGACCTCGCGCCATTCAATGTCGGGGACACCGTGAAGGTCCATTGCCGCGTGGTTGAAGGCGGCAAGGAACGGATTCAGATTTTCGAGGGATTGGTGATTGCGCGTCACGGTGCGGGCGTGAACGCGGCATTTACGGTGCGGAAAATTTCCTATGGAGAAGGCGTTGAGCGGGTGTTTCCTGTGCATACCCCACGGATCTCCAAAATCGAAGTGGTGAATCGAGGCAAGGTGCGGCGCGCGAAATTGCACTATCTTCGCAATCGCGTTGGCAAGCGGGCACTGCTGGTCAAGCCCGCGAACTGATTGGGACGCTTGATGGATTGGCGAGTGAGTCGATTCGGCTGAAGCGTCGTTGATTTTTGTTGGTCAGGGGCACCGTTTTCGCTTTCCCATGAATGCAAGGTGCGCCAGTTTTCCGTTATGCGCATTCCGATGCCATGGGTATTGTTGCTATCGATTGTGGTGATCGGTGGGATCTGTTGGTATGGCAGCCGCAGGGCTGACTTTCTCACACCGCCTCGCGAATCGAAAATTGCTGAAATCCGGGCGAGAGTGGAATCATCACTTCTGGAGAGCGGTCATCCAGTCGATTCCCTATCCGAGCCGAAGGCAGGAAATGAGGCAGCACCAAGGGTTTTGGAAATTCCCGCGGAGCCGACGATCGCCCTGGGCGACCTCAGCAAGCCTCCAAGTCTTCATGAATACGGTGACCGGTCATCCATGGGCGCGGCACATTTGGTTGAGCTTGCGGGTTTACTTGAGAGCAAAGGCGCACTTCAGCGTGCATGGCTGGCATGGGAGCGGGTCCTCGATGCTGGCACGGTAGACCCAGACCAAGGCAAGCTTGCCATCGAGGCCATCAAGCGGTTGCGTCGGATTCCTCCAGATTGGGACACGAGTGGCATCGCTGCCATCCCGGTGACCCTTCATGCCGGAGCCGGCCAAAAAACGGCAAAAGTGCTGACGGCGATTTTGGAACAAACAGCCCGTGAGCTTGAGCAGGCGTCCTCAGGCCTGCTCAAAGTGACGGTAGAGCTTCACCCGAGTCGCAGCAGTCGGATCGCCGCAGGTCCTGCGCCGGTGGCACTTTGGTTCACGGGTGCGGGCAAAAACACGGTTTCCACTGCCGTGCTTTCGTTCACCGTGCGTTCTCCGCAATCTCTGCACGAAGATCTTCTTCAAACCGAGTTTTTGCTCATTCGGGACTCTCTCGGTCATTCCACGGTTCACCCAGCGCCTGAGGCCATGGCCGATGGCGAAAATCCGTTAGACACATTGAGCAGCCACATCACTCGTCATGTATGGCAGGAATTTGGCAGCCTGCTCAAGCGTCCCGCGAAAAAAGACGAAACAGTTGTCAAAAAACCGAAGAGCCATTAATTTGCGTCGTTCATTCCTCGGTATCACGATCTGTCATTTCATGATTGCATGGATTATTACAAAATGATTTCCCGTCATCTCGTTGTTGTGGTTGCAATCGGGGCAGTGGCATGGATGCCGGACGCATTGTCGGCCACGCCCGAGGCCCCATCAGATCAAAATTCATCTGCGGATTCCAGTCTACCACCACCGGTTTCTGTCAAGCCGGCGGTTGAAAAAATCGATGATTCGCGGTATCGGATTGGTGATCTCATATTTGACCAAAAAACCCGTGAAATTCGCTTCCCGACGAAGGTGAACATGTCACAGGGCTTGCTTGAATATCTCGTTGTTCTGTCAAAAGGCAAAGTGCACGAAGCGCTTCTTGTCACCGAGATTTCCCCCACGCACCTCAATCTAGCATTCAAATTGCTGCGCTATCCGGCGTCGCGCGAACTTTTTTCTATCAGCGACGAAAACGGGCGGCCAACCGGGAAATATCCGCATGTTTCTGCTGACACGAAAGCCGGGGCTCGGATTGTGATTGATGTGGAATGGATGGACGATGGCAAGACCCGTCGTATCCCTGTCAACGAGTGGATTCAGCACATTGTGAGCCAACGCGCCATGAAGCCGGGGCCCTGGCTATACAGCGGGTCGGATTTCAACGAGGGGAAATTCATTGCTGAAATGACAGGAGACCATGCATCGATCATGGTAGATTCCGGTGCGATCATCAATTATGCTGGAAGTGATAACGGGGACAACGTTTGGTTTGGTTTTCCGAAGCGGGTGCCGCCGGAAGGAACCCCTGTGACCGTCATCATTGCGCCCTTTTCCAAAATCCCCACTTCCCAACAACCATGAAATCTATCACCTCATTGATGTTACTTGGCGCGACTTTTGTCACGGCTGCGCCAGAAAATCCGAATCGCTATGAATCGATTCGTCAGGAAATCCGCCAATCCATTGCACGGGGGAACGCATGGCTCAAGGGGCAGCAGAAACCTGACGGCAGTTGGGATGACGGGGATTTGCCGGCGTTCACGGCATTGGCGCTGAGTGCCGTAGTACGCGATCCCAATCTGGATCCGGGAGCGCCGTTTTCGGAGGCCGTTGAAAAAGGTTACACGTGGCTGTTAGCCCAACAAAAGGATGATGGTGGAATTTATAATCGCGGGCTATCGGTTTATAACACGGCGACAGCCGTGACGGCGCTCATGGCGGCCAATCGCAAGAATTTCGAGCCCGCCGTGGTCAAGGCGCGCAAGCATCTCATCAACAATCAATGGGATCTTGGGCAGAAGAAGGAGACCGATCATCCAAATGACGGGGGAGTGGGTTACGGGTCAGACAAGGAGCACGCGGATTTATCCAACACCTATTTTGCCATTGAGGCTCTGGCCCTTTCAAAAAAGGTCATCGAGGATGGCAATTTTGGTGAGCAACCGGACCTTGATTGGAAGGCTGCGATCCAGTTTTTATCACGGTGTCAAAACCTTGAGGAAACGAACGATCAGGAATGGGCGTCTAACGATCCGAAGAACAAAGGAGGGTTTGCATACTCACCGTATGCATCCAAAGCAGGTGAAGACAAAACCCCGGAGGGCCGCACGTCGCTGCGTTCCTATGGTTCCATGTCTTATGCGGGCCTGCTGTCATTCATCTACGCCAAACTCGGCGCGGACGATCCGCGCGTCATTGCCGTTCGGGAATGGCTTGGAAAAAACTACACACTGACTGAAAATCCCGGTATGGGGGCGCAGGGCTTGTATTATTACTATCAGACGATGGCCAAGGCGCTCACCGCCGCCAATATCAACCAGCTCAAACTCGATGGAGGCAAGGAAGTCGATTGGCGCAATGAACTCGGAGGCAAGCTCCTTGCGAGCCAGCGGGAAAACGGGTCGTGGGTGAATGACAACGGCCGATGGATGGAATCCAACCCCGTGCTCGTCACCGCATTCACCGTGCTCGCTCTGGAGCAAATCTACGATTCCATCCCCACAAAATAAAGTTCGCAGGTATCACATCAAACGGTGCGGACATGCGCGTAAGTGTGATTCCCCGACAAAAACACATCACCTTGCATTCATGACCTGCTATAGTTCTCCACTTACATCCGTGCAGGCGGTGACACTCCGTGGGGTGCTTGAGCGTCAAGGGTATGACATCGGGTCTGGGCCGCATGCGCTTTTTTCCGCTCGCAAGGGCAAGCTCAGCATCACTGTCTATCAGAAAGGACCGAAAGTGCTTGTGCAGGGCAAAGACACCGAAGACTTCATCCGATTCACACTGGAGCCAGAAGTGCTCGGCGAGGCCCGACTCGGCTACGAAGAGCTTCTTGAGCCCGACAAGTTTTCGCCGCATTTCGGCATCGACGAGAGTGGCAAGGGGGATTTTTTCGGACCATTGGTGATTGCCGGGGTTTTTACCGACGGAGCGAGCGCGCGTCGTCTGATCGACTCTGGAGTGATGGACTCAAAGCGGGTCACCAGTGCCAGGCGCATCCGTGAGCTAGCGCTCACGATCAAGGGCACGCCGGGTTGCACCACGGAAGTGATTGCCATTGGGCCGGAGCGATACAATGAAATGCACTCGTCATTTGGGAATCTCAATCGGCTGTTAGCGTGGGGGCATGCGCGCGTCATTGAAAAGCTCACGATTGCGCGTCCGGATTGTCCGCGCGTATTGAGCGACCAGTTTGCGCATCCTCAAGTGCTTCAGCGCGCACTGCGCGAGAAAGGTCTCAGCATCCAACTTGAGCAGCGCACCAAGGGCGAGTCCGACACTGCGGTTGCGGCAGCTTCCATCTTGGCTCGCGAAGGATTTATCGATTGGATGGAGAAAGCGTCAAGCACTTGGGGCATGAGCCTCCCGTTAGGTGCATCGGCTGCGGTGATTGAGGCGGGGCGGCAATGGATTGCCCGCCACGGTCGCGACGCGCTTGGCAAAGTGGCCAAGCTTCATTTCCGGACCACGTGCGCCGTTTTTGAGATGCCACTGGAAGAAGG
>CAIYYV010000363.1 GCA_903930425.1 Akkermansiaceae bacterium
CTGCGCCGTGACCACGGTGGTGATCGTGTTGGGACCGACTGCAAGCGTGATCGGCCCGCTGGCGGTTCCTGACGCGACCGTTGTCCCGCCCACTTTCACCGTGGCGGTGGTATCAGTAACCGTGGGTGTCACCGTGATCGAGGTGGTGGCGTTGGTCACGGTGGCGGTATAGGTAGTCGTTGCCGAGGCAAAGGGCGGATTCAAGGTGCCGCTGCTGAGCGCCAACCCGGACAGCGTCGCCACTGCGGAGGCCGCACGCGTTACGGTCACCGTGTAGGTCTTCGTGGTGACACCATCCTGCGCCGTGACCACGGTGGTGATCGTGTTGGGACCGACTGCAAGCGTGATCGGCCCGCTGGCGGTTCCTGACGCGACCGTTGTCCCGTCCACTTTCACCGTGGCGGTGGTATCAGTAACCGTGGGCCTCACCGTGATCGAGGTGGTGGCGTTCGTGACGCTCGCCGTGTAGGAGGTCGTTGCCGAGGCAAACGTCGGACTCAAGGTGCCGCTGCTGAGCACCAACCCGGACAGCGTCGATACTGCGGAACGGGTATCCACGGTCACATTGGAAGTGATGGCAAACCCTGAACGTGCCTGAGCGGATGGGGTGGTGGCCAAAATCAATGCGGCCAGTAAAATCAGGAGTGTTTGTTTCATTGTCTTGGTGGGTGGGGAAATGGTGGGTGGAAAGAAAAACAGAATGGCCCGCCCGGAGCGTTCGGTCCCGCATCCACGTGACTACCAGCGCCGGGCGGGCTGCTTGTGAATTTGTCGCACCGACCTGACGGCTGCGAGCGGGACGGCGGTCGGTTCAATGTTAGATCAAATGGCATGTCTCATTTTTCAGGTGAAAAATCTCGTCTGACGCGTTGCCCCTGAACCCCATTGTGCTTTTCGTCACTTGTCATCCGTCATTGAATATAATTGGCCTGGCTTTGGCTGATCCTGTCACCCCAAGGGAAGCGTTTTCCGCTCAAGTCCCCGCGCGCCGCTTTCTCCCACTCCGCCTCACTCGGCAGCCGGTAGCCGTTGGCTGCCCAATTGCATACGACATCATCACTATAACTCGTCCGGTAAACAGACCCGCTGAGCGTGTAGCAGGGCGTCAGCCCGTCCTTCTCGCTCCGCGCATTGCACCACTTCACCATGTCATACCAAGTAATGCTATGCACCGGATGATTCGCCCCTTTCGAGGGATAGAAGCCGTTCCCCGCCGCCAGATCCGTGTAGTTGTGGGTCAATCCCCACGTCCGGACCGCGTCCTAGTCCGCATTGGTTACCAAATTCGTGCCCATGTAAAACGCGCTTACCGTCACCGTCCGGATCGGGGCATCACTGATATCCCTATCCGCTGTCATTGCATTTCCCATCTGAAAACTCCCCGCCGGGATAACCGAAAAGCCAGCAGGTCCTATCAAATCGTCCGCCGACACCTTGAAGCGCATTGCGGTGGTGTATTGTTTGTTCCAGTCCACACCAGCATTCCAGGTGATCACCTTGCCCGTGCCGGTCGCCACCCCCAGCCCGATCGCCCCGCTCACGGTGACGGTAGGCACGCTGAAAGTCGTCCCGCCATCACTGGAAATTGCAAGCCCGACCCAAACCGTGGAGGTATCCGCAGTCACGTCGTAGGTGATGTCCACAAGTTGCGTCCCGGCGCGCTGGACGGCGGAGATATTGGAGACCACCGGGTCCGCAGCCTCGGCAAGTGGCGTGAGCAGGAAGAATGCCGCGCTCACGGCGGCGGATAGGTTGGTGATTGCTAGATATTGCTTTTCGGGGTTGGTGCGCATGAGGGGCTAAAGAGGGGTTCGGAGAGCGGGAGAAAAGAAGTTGCGGGGGAAAGAGGGGCCGGAGACGCTGATTATGCCGCCCTGTCACGGTAGGCAGGGCGGTTTTTCCAGCAAAATGGCTGTGCGACATGCGGCCTTGGGGCTATCTTTCCAAGGCCGAGGCTACGGTTTTTCCCACCCAAGCCAAGGATAATATCGGCGTGGGAGCTAAAATTTTTCTGGAACGGGCTAGCGGGACTCTGTCGAAGCAGGGAACCAGGATGCGACCATCGCCCAGATCAATCTCACTGGGAGTGGGCCGGGATTGGTTCCAGTCGTTGGGAAATCCAGCGGTTTGATCCCAGAGGTCCAGCGGTTCATCATCGGGGATCCAATTCTCGGTCGCCTTGAAGATCTCAAAGTTCCGCTTGGTGCGCCAGGGGGAGGTGGAACGGTAGAGGGAGACGTTTGCTGGTCTTCAAGGAAGAGAAGAGCGACGGAGGTTGGGGGGCTCCACGACATTCACGGGGCGAGACACCCCGTGAACGGCCTGGCGCAAGATGCGCCAGCCACTTTGCAGCCCGGAGAGAAGGTCGGCGTGGCGTGGCGGATCTGGATTCCGCATCGCCCTTGCGCGCCCCCTGTTCCTCGACAATGGCGAGGATTTTGTGGTGGAGATTGCCCTCGGCCAGGTAATAGAGACTCTGGTCGGTCATGGGCTGTTCCTGGGCCTTGCTGCTGCGGGGCGAGACGCCCCGCAGACGGCCTGTCGCGAGACGCGCCAGCCACCTGACGGGCGTCGGGCGCGGTTCTTTTGCGAGCGATTGGCGACTCGCCACGAACGGGTCAACCGCCATCCTCCGGGCCGCGAATTAGAGATGGACGGCGCAAGAGATAGCATCTCTGTCCCCTTCTCATGAAACTTGCGACGCGGTTGAAATAAATCGCCTATCCCCGTGGTTTCCATCACTGGATCGGCGCGATCATCTCATACTCGATTTTGACGCCCGCGACGCCGAGGTTGCCGTCCCAAGTCTGGTTGTTCGCGGTCGAGATGGCGAGCCGGTAGAAGCTGCTCTCGTTGTTGATCGTCAGGTTGGGGACGGGGGTGCAGTCGATGGCCTGATTTAAGAGTGTGGAGGTGGCGCTGGTGCCAGTGCCCCGGAGGGCGGGGGTCCGCGTGAGCTGGTCGACCTGCACGAACTGGGCGGTGAGGTTCTTCGTGGTGGAGTTGTCGAACATCCAGACGATCACCTGCGTGATCGTGGCGCCGTCGGGGAGGTGGACTCCCGCAGTAAGGTGGTCGCTCACGAAGCCGCTGGGGATGGTGGCGTACTCGCCGGAGGCGAGGCTCACGGAACTGCTGAAGTTGGAAACGACCCTGAAGTCGGAAGGCGTGATGGTCGCGAAGGTGGTTTTGGGCGTGGCGTATTGGACATCTTGGACCACGCTGGTGCCGGCGACCAAGGTGCCAGGGATCAGCACGGAGCCGTTCGCGAGGATGGTCAGGCGGGCCTGGTTGCCGCCGGTTCGAAACTCGAGCCCGCTGGGGCTGCCCGGGTTGTTATAGATAATCCCGGCGTCCTCGGCACCGTCGTCGGGGTTTCCAAAGAGGAGGCCGGTCTCGCGATCACCCCGGGTGATTAGACTGAAGTAGCCCCCATTGGCGGTCTCCATCACCATGGTCGAGTTGGGATTGGGCGTCGTGAGCGAGAGGCCATTGCGCACGTGCAGCCGCGCGGCGGGTTCGAGCACGC
>CAIYYV010000364.1 GCA_903930425.1 Akkermansiaceae bacterium
AACTCCAACTGCGGGATGAGGATCTCGCGCTGAGTCGCGTTGTCGTCCACGACCAGCACACGCATCCCGCGCAGACGGCTCGGAGGCGGGCAGGGCGACTGCGTGTCTAACAGATGCTGTCCGAGGCGGACGATGAACCAAAACTCCGACCCTTGACCCGGGGTGCTCCGCACGCCGATTTCGCCCCCCATCAATTCGGCGAGGTGTTTCGAGATGGCCAGGCCCAGTCCGGTGCCGCCGTATTGCCGCGTGGTCGAGGCGTCGATCTGGCTGAATTTTTCAAAAAGCATTTTGATCTTATCGGGGGCGATGCCCACTCCAGTGTCGCGCACCGAGAACCGGAGTTGCACGTCCTGATCGGTCGTTTCGAGGCGTGAGACATGGATTTCCACTTCGCCCGCCTTGGTGAACTTGATGGCATTTCCGGTGAGATTGAGGAGGATCTGGCGCAGGCGCCCTGGGTCGCCGCGGAGGAATTCGGGGACATCCAAATCGACGCGGCAGAGGAGTTCGAGGCCTTTTTCGTAAGCGGGCAGTGCGAGCTTCGCCGTGAAGTCCTCAAGAAGGTTTGAGAGATCAAAATCGAGCACCTCCAAATCGAGTTTTTTCGCCTCGATCTTCGAGAAATCGAGGATGTCATTGATCAGGGCGAGCAATGCTTCGCCACTGCTGTGCACGATCTCTGCATAGCTCCGCTGCTCGTCGTCCAGTGCGGTGTCGAGCAACAATCCATTCATTCCGATCACGCCGTTCATGGGCGTGCGAATTTCATGGCTCATGTTCGCCAAAAACTCGCTCTTCGCGATGTTTGCCTGTTCGGCCCGGAGAGCCAACTGATTCGCACGCTGGGTGGTTTCCTCCAGCAGGCGGTTGGTCGTTTGGAGTTCCGATTTGATCCGGATCTCGTCCTCGAGGATGTTCAACAGGGAATTGCGCGATTGATTGCTTTCATCTAACAATTTGCGGACACGGTCTTCCGCCTGGATTCGCAGAAACGACTGACCGATGTGCCTCGCCAAGCCCTCAAGCCGTTCAATCGCCTCCAGTGAAAAAAAATCTTTCCTGCGGTCATTGAGCTGGAGCAGTCCGACGATTTGATTCTTGGCCCGGACGGGCAGCAAGGCCAACGAGACATAGCCGTGATGCATGCATTGGTTGCGCGGGCAGAAACGCGGGTCTTGGTCAAGCGGCAAATCGAGCAAGGCGGACGCATCATTCGTCCAGCAACTTCCGCCTCGCGTGAACAACACATTGGCTGGGTCCGTCTTGCCTGAAATCACCAAGCCGCAGCCGCATTCCAAACAAACATTGCCACTGCAGTCACGGCACACGACTCCATCCAATCCCTTCGAAACCAGCGAGTTTCCCGTTTGAAGAAAAGCCTCGGAAAACCCTAACTGATAGAAATACGGGAAATTCTCCCCGTCCTGCATGCGAAGGCCGACGGCATCAATTCCGAGGCGGACCTTGAGTGCGGTGAGTGTTTCCTGCATGGAATCATGCAAATCATCATGCGAGTTGAGTATGACGAGAGCGTCGAGAATGAGTGCTTGATAGTCCACAGCGTTTCCGCCCTCAGGGGTGTCATCGTGGCTTACATTCATCGAATCGCGTGGCGTTCGAGTTCCTCGGGGGTGGCGTAGGGCAAGGGCTGACCGAAGCGGGCCGCCAACGCGTTCACCTCGCGCTTGAGTTCGCCGATCCTTCCCTCACGGCCGAGCGTCGCAGTTTGCCAGCGGCGCAATTCATCCATTTGCCGACCGATCGCGTCTTCCGCCTGTTTGCGCGCGGTGACATCCTGAATCGTGCCGATGATTCGGACCGGTTGATTCTGGGCATTGAACTCAAGTTCAGCGATGCTGTGCACCCAGCATTCGGCACCGTCATTCCGGCGGACGATTTGATATTCTTGGTCGAAGTGGTTGTTTTTTGTCCGCACATGATTGGCGTAATCCATCGTGATTTTTTCCCGCCAGGCAGGATGGATCAATGCGGTCCACGCATCCATCGTGTGCGCATCACTCGAGTCGATCCCAACAATCTCATCGAGCATGGGTGAGCTCACCCAAAGGGCGGCGACAACATCGATTTCATAAGTCCCCATTCGGGCGAGTAATTGGGCATGGCGCAGGCGGGCTTCGCTCGCCCGGAGCGCTTGCACGCCGAGTTCGCGCGCTTTATTTTCGGTTTGCAGGTCTTCCAGCAAGTTGAGCATCGAGTGATGGCTTTGCTGGAGGGCCATCGTGCGTTCATTCACCAGATCGGCCAAGCGATCCTTGGCATGGCGTTGGGCCAATGCCGCGGCCTTGATTTTGACCATGGCGAGAATCTGGGCAGTGAGTTCGATTTCATCGAACGGCTTTGAAAGAAACCCCTCGGCCCCCACCTCTAACGCTTTCACCCGACTGTCCCGGTCGGTCCTCAGCGCCGTGAGAAACAACACCGGAATCATGTGGAGATTGTTGTCCTCCTTCAGCTTCTGGCAGACGGCATAGCCGTCCATGTCCGGCATCACGATGTCGAGCAAGATCACATCCGGATCTTCCGATCGGGCCATGGCGATTCCCTGCGCGCCGGTGATGGCTGTTAGAATGATAACCCCGGGCAATTGATCCATCACGACCGCCCTTAGGGAGGTCAGGTTGTCCTGATTGTCATCGATGGCCAGAATTTTCATGATCCGATTCTCACCCCAAAAATCCATGAAGCGCGTTCATCAAGGTGTCGTGGTCGATGGGTTTCGAAACATATCCGTCGAAACCGTGGGCCAGAATTTCCTCGCGGTTGCCTTTCATCGCACTGGCAGTCAGCGCAAGCACTGGGATGTCACAAAGTTTCGGGTCTTGGCGGATCGCCAAAAGCACTTCAAATCCATCCATCACCGGCAAGGCAATGTCCGTGAGGATCAAATCCGGTTGGTGAAGCCGGGCCTGCTCGATGGCGGCCCGGCCATCGGCCGCGTCAATGACCTGATAGTGGGCGCTCAACAAGGCACGGGCGGTGTGCCTATTGTCCGGGTTGTCTTCCACCACGAGGATCCGCGGCTTGCCGGGGCGGGTGGGACGGCGGCGGGCGGTGGACGGCGTGATGGGCGGCGTGGACGCGGGTTCTGTGGCGGAGGCAGGTTCGTCGGTGGCGACCATCTGGGCCACGGCAGCGAGTAAGCCCGCCTTATTGATATCGCCCTTTTGGATTAACTGATAGATATGGTTGCCTTTGAGGAAGCTCAGCTCCTCGCGGCTCACGTGCTTTGCGGTGAGAATCAGCACCGGCAGCAATGCACTGCGTTCCTCGCTGCGGATCGCCTTGAGCACGTCGAAGCCGTCGACTTCGGGCATCATCAAATCCAGGATCATGGCGTCGGGCAGGCATTGGCCGATGTGATCCAGCGCTTCATTTCCATTGTGAGCCACCTTGATTTGATAGCCCTGGTTTTGCAGGATATCGGTGAGTTGGATGATGGCCGCCTCGGAGTCCTCGACGATCAAGAGGGTTTGGCCGTGGCCGATTGGCGCGGGACCCGGGGTCGGCTCCGGTGGGGTCGGCGTGGCTTGTTGCGGGCTGATCTCTAACAGAGCACTGTGGGTCTGGGGCAGGCGCAGGGTGAAGGTCGATCCGCGGCCGGGGGTGCTCTCCACGAGAATGTTGCCACCGAGTTGTTGGGCATAGCTTCTGGCGATGGCCAGGCCGAGTCCGCTGCCGCCAAATTTGCGTGACGTGCTGTTATCGGCTTGGCGGAATTCATCAAAAATATGTGGCAAGTGCTGGGCATCGATGCCGATGCCTGTGTCACGCACCGTCACGTGCAAGTCGCGGCCGACCTGGCTGGCGGAGACCTCGACAGTGCCGGACTCGGTGAATTTCAGCGCGTTGCCGACGAGGTTTTGGAGGATGTGATGGCATTTGTCATAATCGGAGGCGAGGGGTGGCAGATCGTCCGCCACCTGCTTGCGCAGATCGAGGGATTTCTCGCGTGCGAGCGGTTCCAGGATGGAGAGAGTGGCGTGGATCCACTCGGCCACGGAGAAGCGGCTGATATTGAGATCTTCGCGGCCTGCCTCGATGCGTGACAGGTCGAGGATGTTATTGATGAGCGCCAGAAGGTTTTTGCCGTTGCGTTCGATCACTTCGAGATACCCGTATTCCTCGGTAGGGATCGTGTGGGCGAGGCGGCGGCCGAGCACGCCGGAGAGTGCGATCACCGAGTTGAGCGGCGTGCGCAACTCGTGACTCATGTTAGAAAGGAAAGCACTCTTGAGCCGGTTGGCCTCATGCAATTGCTGCTTTTGAATTTCCAATTCACCGTTTTGTTCGATGAGTTCATTGGCCTGGGCAGCCAGTTCCCGTTTCTGCGTTTCGAGTTCGTTGTTTTGATGTTCGAGTTGATCCGCAAAATAATGGATTTTCCGAAAGGCGAGCACGCCATTCACCCGCGCCGTCAACACACTCCAGATTTTATGCACCAACTGGAGTGCGGAATCGTCATAGTCGCGAATGCTGGCCAATGAAATCACAGCTACCACTGAATTTTCAGAGACCACTGGGATCGTGAGAATCGCCCGTGGCGCGAAGTCCCCAGTCACTGCGGCAAACGTAAACCGCGTGTCAGCCGAAATCTCACTCAGATGCTGAATTTGCCGTGTGGTCAAAACCGCGCCCATCTCACCCTCAAAATCAGTGGCGGAAAACGCGGCACGGCCGCCACCCGTCAGGCCGATGGACTCGAAATGCACGAAGGCGGTCTTCGCCTCGTTCTGGAAATACACCGCACCCACCTGGGATCCCGTATATTCTAACAACCCCTGCAACACATCGAGGCAGAACGCATGAATGTCATTCTCGCGCAACATCACCTCACCCAAACTGGCCGCGTGCTCATTGATTTCGGTCAGGGCCTGAATCTCATCGGCCATCGTGTTGAACGAGCTGGACAACACGCCAAACTCATTGGCCGAAACATAGGGACTGCGCTCGTCCAAGTGCCCCTTCCGAAACAGCCTTGTGGCCGCCGTGAGATCCATGAGCGGACTCTTGATGCTCTTAAGCAACAAGAGCCCAACGACCAATGAAAGCGACAAAACTCCCGCAAAAACGAGGGCCAAATTGCGTTTCTGGGCCACATGTTCTTCATCGGCAATTTGATAGAATGACCTTCCCTTGCTTCCGGCAAAACGTTCCACATATTGAATGTGACGGATCAATGCGGCCACCTGCTGGTATTCCACCCCACGCAGCGCGCGCTCCTTCGCCTCCTCCAATTTGCCGGCACGGAGCAGGCGGACGCTCTCGTCGCGGATGACTTTCCAGGCGGCAAATTCATCCTGAAGGCGGATGATGTCTTCGCGTGGCCCCAGGTATTTTTCGAACAGAGTCTGAAAGCGCGCGGAAGCATTGACGCTGTGCACCTCAATCTCTTGCAGCGTGCTTGCAACGCTCTGCTCATTCGGGTCGAGCAGCAGGGATTGCATCGACTGGTGGATGGTGAGAATGTCCGCTTCGAGTTCCCCCACCGCCGAGACCACCTGGAAGGGATGCTCATACAACGTTTGCGTCTGCACCCAGAGCAAGTTCGTCTGCCTCCAAGCCACCCCCCCGATGGCGAGCACTAACAATAAAATCAACCCCAAAGCCACCCGGAGCTGTGTGGCGATTTTCAGGTCATGCAGTTTCATGGATTCCTTGGCTTGATAGAGAATTCCTGGTGAATAACTCGCCAGGCGGCGGCTTCACTCAGATGGATTTTTGAAAAACAGTGCGTAGCACATCCACCGGGCGGAGACCGTCTCGCGTCGTGACACTATCACGTTCCACCTCCCCCGTCACGAAATATCCACCGGGCGACAGCGCCCGGCGCAGCTTTTTCAAAATCTGTTGGCGGATGCCCGGCCGGTAATAAAAAAGCAGGTTACAGCAGAGAATCAGGTCAAAATCCCCGTAAATACTTGCATCAGGGCTCAAGGATTGCTCATCCAGCAAATCATATATGGAAAAATCCACCCGGGCCCGCAGCCGGGAGTCGACCACAAACGCCTCACCTTGCAGGGAAAAAAAATCACGCAGATGGCGCGATCGGACATTGCCGACCGCCTCCGCACTGTAATGACCGGCGCGGGCGTAGGCGAGATCGCAGGCCGATCGGTCGGTGGCAAAAAGCCGGTAGGGAACCACCGGTGCAGTCGCCGCAGTCAATTCCTCAAGCAATAGGGCGACCGACCACGCTTCTTGGCCTGCGGCACAACCGGCCGACCAAACCCGGATCTCGCCGCAGCCGGTTTGTTTTTTTCGGGCGATCAATGCCGGAAGGACCCGTTGTTCCAGGATGGCAAAGGTCAATGCGTTGCGGAAAAACTCGCTGTGCGCGATGGTCAGCGAATGTTCAAAGGTCTCCGCTTCCACGCGATGCTCGCACAACAATCCGCCATAGGCCGCCACGCTCAGGCAGCCGGTCTCTTTGATGCGTCTGGCGATTGCCTGCCTCAAAAACGCCGCATCATACATCGAAATATCAAAACCCTGCGCCCGCCTGAACTCATCGATGAGTCTCAGCAATGGCTCATCGAGCGCCAGCTGCTTCGCCCCCTCACCTTTCCCGCATTCACGTTTCATCGAGGACCTGGTATTTTTCCTCCAGCCCGGCGGCCCGCCGCATGGCGTTGATCTCTTGCTTCAGCTCGATCATCCGCAACTCCCTGCCCACCGCCACTTGATTGAAGCGGGCAATGTCCACGTATTTGTGTTTCAGTTCGCTCTCAATCTGGTGTTTATAAAGAGCCATCTCGATCACGATTTTCAGCTCGCGATTTTCAAACGGCTTGAGGATGTAGCCAAAGGGCTCGACACATTTGGCCCGCAGCAAGGTGTTTGCCTCCGCATGCGCCGTGAGAAACACGACCGGCAAGCTCAAATCCTCCCGCATCTTCTGGGCCGTGTCGATGCCATCCATCACCCCTTGAAGGCAAATGTCCATCAACACCAAATCCGGCCGCACCTGCGCGGCGATGATCAGCGCCTCCTCCCCGCTGGCGGCACTGCAGGCCACCTCATATCCCATCTCCGCCAATTGGCCGGCCAGATCCGCCGCCACAATGGCTTCGTCTTCCACAATCATCAGGCGGGGCTTGTCCATGAGTGCAATAGTAAATCCAAAAAAAACCTGCGATTTCAGCAGGACTAGTTCTTATTCCACAAGATGATGACTCAAGGCATAGTGTGTCAACTCCGCATTGTTGCGCATCTGCATCTTTTCCAAAATACGGGTGCGATAGGTGCTGATGGTGCTCCCGCTCAATGAGAGCTCGGACGCCATCTCCTTCACGGCTTTCCCGGAGGCGATAAAACGCAGTATCTCAAACTCCCGGGAGGAAAGCCGGCCGTGCAAGGGTCCTGCCGTGTTGCTGCCCAAGACCGACACCAGGTATTCCGCCAACGCAGAACTGACATAACGCCGACCCGTGAGCACCCGCTCCACCGCCAATAACAATTCGTTCCCCGCGCTTGCCTTCGTGATGTAACCCGTCGCCCCGGCCCGAAACGCCCGCTCGGCAAACTGCGGCTCCGCATACATGCTCAAAATCAAGACCGGCGTCTTCGGGTGTTGCACCCGATATTCTTTCAGCACATCCAATCCCCCCCGCCCGGGCATCGATATGTCCAATAAAATCAAATCCCATGACTGCGACAACGCGGCCTCAAGCGTCTGCTGGCTCGTCGATGCCTCGCCAAACTCCGCGTCCTTGAATGCCTCACCTAACAGGAGCTTGAGCCCGCTGCGCATCATCGCATGATCGTCAGCTATCAGTATTTTCATGGATTTTCGTCGGGTTGTATCTGTGGCCTGACGGCGGGCATCCGGGCCCGCACGCGGCATCCCATGCCGGGTTCACTGAGAAATTCCACCGTGCCACCGTAGGCCCATGCGCGCTCGCGCATCCCCAGCAGGCCGAGTGCCTGCGTGCCCACGCACAACTCCGGCACAAATCCCTGCCCGTTGTCATCAATCACCAATTCCACCTCGGCACCTGAATCATTGAGACAAATCTCGACCTGTGTCGCCCGCGCATGGCGCAGCACATTGGTCAATGCCTCCTGCAAAATCCGAAACAAGGCGAGTGCCATCTCCCGGTCTAACACAAAATCCTCATCCGACGGCAGGGCCATTTGGAACTGGAGTTCACTGTGTTTAGCGGTGTCCGCCGCCTGCCACTCGATGGCCGCCACCAAGCCGAGATCATCCAACACCGACGAGCGCAACGCCGTGCAAATCGTCTGGGTATGCTCGGTCAAGCTTTCCACCACCGGCACCATGCCCACAATCCGGTCATATAACTCCGCCAGATCCGGGGGCTTGGCACTCTGCAAATGCCGGTCAATCCACATCAAGCCGATCTGCAATCCGGTCAGGTGCTGCCCCAAACTGTCATGGAGCTCGCGGGCGATCGTGGCGCGTTCCTCTTCCCTTACGGCTTGCAGGCGCCCC
>CAIYYV010000365.1 GCA_903930425.1 Akkermansiaceae bacterium
AAACCTCGGCGCTTTCAAGGTGCAGACATATACCAATCGCAGAAAACATTCCGAATTCGGAGCCCGCGGTGAAAAGTTAGAGGACTTCCACGGGTGCTGCAATCCGGTCAATTTGGCCGCTCTCGGCACCGACTTCATCGTCACGGTGGAAAAGGCGACCACCCGAGTGAAGGTTTGCGACCGCAAGGGCAAGGACGCCAAGATCATCGAAGGACTCGGCGAATTGGTCAACGGTTGCACCAGCATTCCCGTGGCCGTCGACCACAAGGGAGCCATTTACCTGGCCTCCTCCACCAAGCGCTGCATCGTCAAGTGCGTGTCTGACGTGCCGCCAAGCGGCATCCCGGCCGCCCCCGATGCAGCCGCCGCATCGAGCAAGGCTGACCCCGCCGCATTGTCCGAGGTCCGGACCTGGCAGGACGCGCAGAGCGGCAACAAAGTGACGGGCAAGTGGATCGCCTTTGCGGACGTGACGGGGCCTTCCGCCATGGTGCGCGACGGCAAGATCCGGCTGTTAGTGGGGCAAAAGACCTTTGAACTGCCGATCACCCGGCTGGCTCAGAGCGACCAGGACTTCATCGAAAATGTCCGCGGGAAGCTGACCGCCAAGAGCACTCTGTGAGCATTTTGCAGCCAGTCACCCTTCTCATGAATCTTATTCATCGCACCCGTCTGGTGGTCGTCTTCTGGGGTGCGCTTCAGGCATTGAGTGCAGCCGAGGTGCCTGCGGCGGAAACCGCGTTCACCCCGGCACCCGCTGCTGCGGCTGCGACTGCGGATTCTCAACCGATCACCCTGAAGATTGGCGTCAACGACATCTACTGTTCCAAGACCGCATGCGACTGCATCAGTGAAATTGCTACCCGCAGTTATGAGGGAGTTTTGGCACAACTCCAAAAACAACAGATCACTTTGGAGTTCACGTATTTCATCGAGGTGATGGACCTTGAAAAAGCCATCAAAGCGAAGGATTTCGACGGCGTCCTCTGCAAACCATGGACCGGCCTTCGCTTCAATTCGCAAGCCGGGCGCAACTTCAAACGCGTGGCCGATATCCTGGATCCCGAGAATCAAGCCACCATGACCGGACTGTTTGTCACCTCCAAGGACTCGCCTATCAAAACCCTAGCAGATCTTCAGGGCAAACGCGTCGCGTTCGGTCAGGAGGACTCCTACGAGAAATATCACGCGCCCCTGTTGCTCTTGGCGGGCAAAGGCATCCATCCCGCCTCCTTGAGTCACTTCTCAAGTTGTGGTGAAAACCTCGACGCCCTGATGAGCGGAACCGTCGATGCCGCGGTGATCTCCAGTTATGCTTTTACTGCCAGTTGTGCCACGGATTTTGCAAAGCCGGAGAATTTCAAAACCCTCTCGGTGACCGCCCCCATTCCGCTCACCTCCGTGCTGCTCGACCTGAACAAAGTGCCTGTCGCCACCGCCGCGCGCGTGCAGCAAGCCTTGTTCGCCATTTCCGGGGCGCGTGCCCCCAAAGATCTCACAGGCCAGGGATTCGTCGCGCCTGTTTCATGGAAACCGGCTGTGCTGCCCGCGCCGGCGAACAAGCCGTAAGTTTATCCCACGGCCACCCATGAAATTCGACCGGCGCGCGTTCATTCAATTTGGCGGCCAATGGATTGGCACTGCCGTGCTCGGTGCGGGCGCATGGCGGGTCTTTTCCGGTGCCGACCCGCAAGCGGAGTTCAGTCAACCGATCGGCCCCTACGTCTGGCGCATCAACCTCGACAAATGCACCTTTTGCGGCAAATGCGAAACCGCCTGTGTCCGCAAACCTTCAGCCGTCAAAGCCGTCAATGACCCGGTAAAATGCTCCTACTGCGTCGCCTGTTATGGCCATCTCGCGGATCTTACCATTTCCTCGGCCCGCATCGCCGATGAAGGCCAGCGCGTCTGTCCACACGATGCCGTCCTGCGCAAGGAATTCAGCGGCGGCAAGGAGGGTTATCATCTCTACAGCATCGATCCGGACCGCTGCACTGCCTGCGGTAAATGCACCAAGCGCTGCAACGATCTGGGCACCAAGTCCATGTTTCTCATCATTCGTCCGGACCTCTGTATCGGTTGCAACCAGTGTGCCATCGCCACAGTCTGCCCGGACCATGCCATCGAACGGGTCCATAACTTCCCGGAGGACAACTACCGCGGCGACTTTGAATTGGACAAGGCCATGGAACGCGGGGCCATGAACGGCATGGACCGGATGCCGGGCGATGCCGGGGAGGCCCCTTCATGAATTTCTCCTTGCGCCTCACCGGGGCCTGGCTCGCCCTGCTGTTCGTTGTCGCCGCCGCAGATGCCGATGATCCTTTTGCCGCCGCCGCGCCTGCCGCGCCTGCGGTGCCTGCCGCGCAGGAACCCATCGCTCCAAAATGTTTCGTCATTCCCAGCGCCGAGAAACTCGGCAACAACGCGCAAATCACTAACTACCGCGAGCAATTCTCCCCCACCCTCTATCAGGTCGAATGGTCCGGTTGGCCCGTCCTGGATTTCACGATGCTGGCGGCCATGCTGCTGTTAGGCGCGGTGATGGTTTGGCGGCATGTGCATTTCCGCAGGTTCTGGATACCGGCCTCTCTCACTTTGTTTTATTTTGGCATCCTTCGCGGCGGGTGCATTTGTCCGGTCGGTTCGGTGACCCAGATGTCCGTCGGCTTGGTCCATCCCGAGTTGGTTGGCGTATTTACAGCGCTCATGTTCCTGTTGCCTTTGGCGGTGGCCTTGTGCATGGGCCGCGTCTTTTGCGTCGCGGGTTGTCCGCTAGGTGCCATGCAACATCTGTTAGGTGGGCACCATTCCCTGCGCCTACCCATCTGGCTTGAGCGGGTGCTGCGTGGTTTTCCTGTCCTCACCTTGGCCGCCACCGCCTGGCTGGGCGTCCGGGGCGTCTGCATGTGGGTCTGCTTGCTCGACCCCTACAAAACCGCGTTTTTCTTCGGCTACGGCTGGCTTCACCGCGCCATCAACTGGTGCCAGGGCGGTCTGGTAGAGCCCGGTTTTTTCTGGGTGGGGGACTGGAGCGCCTGGGCGATTTTGATCGCCAGCTTGCTTGCCGGTTTCTGGATTTACCGGCCGTTCTGTCGATTTGTCTGTCCTTACGGCATGTTGTTAGGGTGTTTTGCGAGCGTGGCCTTCAAGCGGCGGCGCATTTCCCAGCCTCACTGTGCCAACTGTGGCCTCTGTGAAAAACATTGTCCCGTCCACGCCATCACCCGCGATCCCGTCACCCAAGAGTTCTCGATTTCCTCATTTCACTGCATTCAGTGCAACCGCTGCTCGTCATACTGCCGCAAAAATGGAGTCTGTTAGTTTGGAATGGCGCTCACCCTCCTGACTCACGTGGCTGTTAGAGGCGGCGGGGCGG
>CAIYYV010000366.1 GCA_903930425.1 Akkermansiaceae bacterium
AAGCTGTTGCTTGCGGGGGCGGTCGAGAAGTTCGAAAAATCAGGGAAGTTGGGGAATGGGGGAAAGTTAGAGGCGCGGGTGCAGGTCGGCGGGCAGGGGAAAATGAAGCGCATACGCAAGGGGATGAGTGTGGAGGAAGTGGCCGAGGCAGTGGCGGAGAAAAAAGCGCGGGAAGAACGGGAGGGCGAGCTTTCGGTGGGGAAGATGCTCCGGTGCCGAGTTCGGTATTTCACGGATGGCGCGGTGATCGGCAGTCGGGGGTTTGTGAACGAGGCGTTTGTGGCCGCGCGGGAACGTTTTGGATCGCAACGGAAGGACGGCGCGCGGAAGCTGCGCGGCAGTGGGGCGGCTGCTGCGGGAACGTTGTGGAGTGTTCGGGATTTGAAGAAGTCGATCGGGTAGCGTGAATTCCTAGTGTTAGAATTGCGGACGCGCCTGTGAAGAATCATGATTCTGGATTGAATCCTCATCACCGTGCCAAACAACACCGAGCTCTTACAGTTTTTCCGCGACTTCCGGTGGAAGAACCGTTTCGATGACGAGATTCTCGCTGCTGCAAATCCGCTGGTAGCAAAGGTGAGGGATCTACGGATGCAAGAAAATGCCGGGGAGTCCGGGGAGCTTCCAGGCGGTTTTCATCTGTTAGGAAGCGTGATGAAGGAAGCGAGCGGCGTGGCATTTTGGCAGGCAGGAGGAGGATGGGAGCTTGAAACATTCTGCACCTGCGAATTGGGCGGCTTCTGTCATCATGCGGCGGCACTCTTGTTGCGGGCTTCGAAGGACGCTGACATCGCACGATTGCGTGGCCGGAATGTGGCGGATGCCGTGTCAATGATTCTGCCGACACGGCCGATGTTACCGGCAGAGCTTCAAGCGGATCAGGATCGATTTTCGGGCGAGTCGGGAGAATTGACGCTTCCACGAATTTCTTATGAGCCCGTGTTTGAATTGCATGTGACACGCGAATCGGTGGATCGCGCCTCACGGTTATTGCTGCAGTCGCTTGGCCAGGCCAATGTTGAGGCATGGATCTCCGCGGAGGCTTTTGTTCACTACGGAGAATACCGTAGTTCATTACGCGGATCGATGCCCGGATGGGTGAGCCAAGTGACGATGCCAGACGGTTCGCCTGCGATTCTCGAGCATCGGGCGGCCGAGGAAAACGCCGCAGCCCGTCAACTGTCGGACACGGGATTATCCTCGCTGCAGTCAAATTCCGCATGGCGATTTCTACTGAATTTAAAATCCCGCGATGAGCGGAACGCGGGTTCACGCGACCGCTGGTATCCCGATCCCACCCGGGTTCCGGTGGATGCTTTCTGGCATCGGTTTCGAGGGGAATGGGTTACGCGGCTGGAGGAATGGGGTTGGCGCGTGACCGTGGATGACGATGTCGGGCATCGCGTTTTTGAGGCGTCTCCCGAGCATTGGGAAAGCCAGTTCACGTCTGGAGGAGACGGATGGTTCAGTCTTTCGGTGGGTTTTGATGTGGGTGGCGCGCGTTACGATTTACTTCCCATATTGGCAGCATTGCTCGAAGATGATTCACTTGGAGAGGCGCTTGACCGTCCGGGCGCTGGGTATATTTACGCCCCACTTCCCGATGGCGATGCGCTGCGGCTTCCGGTGGGTCGGGTGCGTCGAATTCTGCAGCATCTTGCGTCGTTGATGGACCCAAAATTTCCTGATAAATTGAGGCTTCACGCGTTGGATGCTGCGGTGCTGGCGGGCATGGAGGGATTGGACATCGAGTCGCCGCCGGATCTATCGGAACTCGTATCGAAATTGCGTGATTTTTCGGGCATTGAGTTGAAGGATCCCGCTGCGGGACTGCGGGCGGTTTTGCGTGATTATCAGTTAGCCGGGTTTCGTTGGATGCAATTTCTCGCGCGGCACGGGCTGCACGGGATACTTGCTGACGACATGGGACTCGGGAAGACGCTGCAGACATTGGCGCACATACTGACTGAGAAGCAGAGTGGGGCCTCTGGAGGATTACCCATATTGGTGATTGCGCCGACCTCCGTAGTTCCCAACTGGCTTGCGGAGTCGCACAGGTTCACTCCGGATTTGCGCGTTTTAGTTTTGAGCGGTCCCGATCGGAAGATGCATCATCGTTCGATTTCCCATGCAGACATTGTTCTCACTTCCTATGCATTATTGTATCGTGACATTGAAAAGCTGCGAATGGTTTCGTATCACTTAGTGGTTTTGGACGAGGCGCAGAACATCAAGAACCCACGTTCCCAGGTGGCGCAGGCCGCGTGTCAGCTTGATGCCCGTCAGCGTTTATGTTTATCGGGCACTCCGATTGAAAATCATTTGGGAGAGTTATGGAGTCTGATGCGGTTTTTGATACCGGGTTATCTGGGAAGCGAGCAGGCATTTGATACCAATTTCCGGAAGCCGATAGAGATGCATGGGAGCATGGAAAGGAACGAGTTGTTAAAGGCTCGGATGGCACCGCTGATTTTGAGGCGAACGAAGGATCAGGTTGCAAAAGAGCTTCCCCCGAAAACCCAGTTAGTGCATCGCATTGAGTTGCACAATTCGCAGAAGGATTTATATGAAACGGTTCGGGCGACGATGAACAAGCGGGTTCGTGAGGCGATTGCGGCGCGTGGTATGCAGCAGTCGCAGATGGTGTTTCTTGATGCGCTTCTCAAGCTCCGGCAGATATGTTGTGATCCTCGCTTATTGCCTGCCGGATTTTCCAGCACATCC
>CAIYYV010000367.1 GCA_903930425.1 Akkermansiaceae bacterium
GAACTCAATCTCGCTCAAGGAAGGCGAATCGATATTCAAGGAGCGGGCCCGCCACATCATGCGCTACGGCGCGGCGGTGGTCGTCAAGGCCTTCGACGAAAACGGCCAAGCTACCAGCTCCCAGGAAAAAACCCGGATCTGCAAGCGCGCCTATCAGATACTGGTCGAGCAAGTCGGATTCAATCCGGACGATATCATCTTTGATCCGAACATCCTCACGGTGGCCACCGGCATCGAAGAGCACAACCACTACGCACTGGATTTCATCAATGCCACCCGGTGGATCAAGGAAAACCTCCCCGGCGCAAAAGTGTCCGGAGGCGTCTCTAACATCTCATTCTCGTTCCGCGGAAACAACGTGGTCCGCGAGGCGATGCACTCGGCCTTCCTCTACCATGCAATCCTGGCCGGAATGGACATGGGCATCGTCAATGCCGGCATGCTCGATGTGTATGATGAAATTCCGAAAGCACTGCTCGAACATGTCGAGGACGTGCTGCTCAACCGGCGGGACGACGCCACCGAGCGCCTGTTAGAACACGCCGTGCATTTCAAGGGCCAGGAAGGCAAGAAACCCGAGGAGGATTTTTCCTGGCGTAACGGGTCAGTGGAACAACGCCTGGAACACGCGCTGCTCAAGGGAATTGATGCTTTCATCGACGAGGACACCGCCGCCGCCCTTGCGCACTATGGTCGCCCGCTCATGGTGATCGAAGGCCCGCTCATGGATGGCATGGGAGTCGTTGGCGACCTGTTCGGCGCGGGCAAAATGTTCCTTCCCCAAGTGGTGAAATCCGCCCGCGTGATGAAAAAAGCCGTCGCGTATTTGACTCCTTTCATGGAAGCCGAAAAGGCGGAATTTTTGGATGCGGACATCGCCGCGCTTCAGGCCACCGACCCGACTCTCAGCCATGAGCAAGCGCGGCACCTGGCCGATCGCGGACGCTCCGCGGGGCGTTTTCTCATCGCCACCGTCAAGGGCGACGTCCATGACATCGGCAAAAACATCGTCGGCGTGGTGCTCGCCTGCAACGGCTACGAGGTCACCGACATGGGTGTCATGGTCCCCTGCGACAAGATCCTCGACAAGGCCATCGAACTCGGCGCGGATGTGATCGGCCTATCAGGATTGATCACCCCATCGCTCGACGAGATGGTGCATGTCGCGAAGGAAATGGAGCGACGAGGATTCAAGTTGCCGTTGTTAGTGGGAGGGGCGACAACCTCGGCGGCGCACACTGCCATCAAGATCGCCCCGCATTACTCAGGCCCGGTCGTCCATGTGCTCGACGCATCGCGCTCGGTGCCGGTGACCACCTCGTTGCTTTCTCACGACAAGAAGGACGCGTTCATCGCCGAGAACCGCGCCAAGCAACACACACTGCGCGAAAATTTCACCGGTGGCCCGAAAAAACCAGTTCTCACACTCGAGCAGGCCCGTGCCGCAGGTCCGAAGTTCGATTGGGACCACTACACACCGCCGGCACCTGCCTTTCTCGGGGTCCAGTTGCATGCAGGCGGCGGGCAGGATGCCCGCGCCACGGGTGGCCCGGGCATCTTGCCCGGAGCCTCTCTCTCCAAACACCCCACCTTCATCTCAGACCAGCGGTCCATTCACAAAGCCCGCAGGACGCTGCCCCACTGGACACAGGACCAAGCAACGTATGCGGTCACCTTCCGTCTTGTCGATTCCATCCCTCAGGCCGTGATCCACAGATATCTCGGTGAAAAAAAACAATGGCAGGACCTTGAGCAATTGGCTCTATCAAAAGGAAACGAAACGTTGGCCGATGACGCGAAAAAGCGCCAACTTGAATGCTATCAGGACATCATCGAAGCATTCCTGGAAGAAGGTCATGGCCCAGATTGGCTCGGCAGGCCGGAGATCGCGGACATGGTTGCCAACACCCTGCGGCACTTTGACGGCAAACGCTATGATTTGCTGGTCTGGTGCGTGATGCCCAATCACGTCCATGTGATTGTTAGACCGCTTGGAGAATATTCACTGCCGGAGATTCTACGGTCGTGGAAGTCGTTCTCGGCGAAACAGGGCAACCGAATGCTCAACCGGCAAGGGGGATTTTGGCAGCAGGAAAGTTACGACCACTTGATCCGCGGCATGGATGATTTCTACAACCAGCGGGCTTATGTCATGAGGCACAAGACGGAATATCAGGGTGATTTCAAAGCGGATGATGCGGCTGATTTAAAAGCAGAAGAAGGCGGCGGGCAGGATGC
>CAIYYV010000368.1 GCA_903930425.1 Akkermansiaceae bacterium
CCGCCAACTCCGAAGCCACGACTGCCACTTCCGCCTCGTGATAAATCGCCCGCAACCGCGCCAATAAACCCTCATCCGACAGGCCCCCCTCCGGCATCGGCGGAACCTCTAACAGCAGGTGAATGTGGTTACACATCAAGCAATACGAAACCACCCGACACCCGGAAAAATTCTCCTGCATCCGCATGAACGTCCGGAACTTCTCCTTCTCCTCCTGCCCAAACACCCGCTTCCGATCCACCACCCGGGAAATACAGTGGTAAAATACCGGCTTCACCACCGAATCCTTCCATGCCACGAGCCATCGTCTTCTTGCCATGCAGGTGTTCTACCTCGATCCGCCAAATCCCGCAAGAACTTTCTTTATTATTTGAGTCTCCATTAGTTGCACCATTAGTTGCAAGGGTTCTGTGCTTGATCGGCCGGTCGTTATTTGGTGCTTTTGGTGTGTATGCGTATTTTAGTGACTGGCGGCGCGGGTTTTCTGGGTTCCCATCTTTGTGCACGGCTGCTTGGCGAGGGTCACGAGGTGATTTGTCTCGACAATTTTTTCACTGGTCGGAAGCAGCATCTTGTTCCGCTGCTGGATCATCCGTATTTTGAGCTGGTTCGGCACGACGTGACGGAGCCATTCAAATTCGAGGTGGATCAAATCTACAATCTTGCATGTCCGGCCTCGCCGCCGCTCTATCAATACAACCCGATCAAGACGATCAAGACCTCGGTGTTAGGGGCGATTCACTGCTTGGGATTGGCGAAGCGCGTGGGAGCGCGGGTATTTCAGGCCTCGACTTCCGAGGTTTATGGGGATCCAAAAGTCCATCCGCAGCCCGAGTCTTACTGGGGGAGCGTCAATCCGATCGGCATTCGTTCCTGTTATGACGAGGGCAAGCGGTGTGCCGAGACCTTATTTTTCGATTACCACCGCCAGAACAAGGTGGATATTCGGGTCGCCCGCATTTTCAACACGTATGGCCCGCACATGCTGCCTGACGACGGGCGCGTCGTTTCTAACTTCATCGTTCAGGCGCTGCTAGGGAAGGATCTCACGATCTATGGGGATGGCACCCAGACCCGGTCGTTTTGTTATGTGGATGATTTGATCGAAGGTTTTGTGCGGTTGATGAATCACCCATCGCTCACCGGGCCAGTGAATCTCGGCAATCCCGGCGAGTCCACGATGCTTGAACTTGCCGAGTGGGTTCTCAAAAAAGTGGGGGGCAAATCGAAGATCATGTATTTGCCATTGCCGAGGGATGATCCGAAGCAGCGTCAGCCGGACATTGCGCTCGCCGAGGCCGAGTTGGGTTGGAAACCGCTAGTTTCGCTCGACCAGGGGTTAGACAGCACGATTCGTTTTTTCCGCGACCTGTTAGCCGCCGGACAGGAAAATAGAACCACTGATGGACACTGATGAACAAGGATCATAAACCATTCGCGACTCTTTCTCTATTCATCTGCTAGATAAGCTGTCGTATCTCTATAACCTATTGATAATCCGTGTGTATCCGCGTTCATCCGTGGTTTCAATTCTCTTTTTAGTGTTAGACGCCAGATAGGTGGGCCGTCAATGGCCGGCAGGCATCGGGCGCTAGGCGGCGACGAGCCGCCGAGCCGTTTTTCCTCTTCGCTCAAGGGATGGCTGCATCGGCTTTCTTCAAGCGGATGGATGAGCCGGTGCGCTCGATGCGCAGTGACTCACGGTCAGTGGCTTGGCGCAGCACCTTGCCGTCGTGTGCGTATGTGATCCAGCTCACGTTGCCATCGCGCATGACACCCGAGACGCGCAATCCGGCCTCCGCCGGAACTTGATAGAACGCGAAGTTCTTCCATGCGGACGGCACGGCGCTGAACACGTCGAGGCGGTCGTCGACCGACTGAACTGCCATGGCGAGTGGGACCAGCAGATAGGACGCATAGTTCGTGGTGAAGTGATAGTTCTTGCTGCCGGGGAACTCTGACACTCCTTGTTTCCAAGTGTCCTCGCAGCGGAAGTTATGCTTGAGGATTTCCAGTGCATGGTCGCCGCGGCCGTAATGGAGGTCGGCCAGCGCGAACCAATTGGCGACAAATCCGATCATGCCCTCACCCTTGAGGTTGCGTTCCCATGTGTGATCGAGGGTGCGCATCGATTTGACGCGATCCAAAGTCGGTCTGAGTTCCATGGTGGGATACGAGAGGTAAACGAAGCCACGGACGCCTTGGTAGCCACCGCCGGGACGTTGGTCGAGATCGCCGGAGTATTCGAGGTATCGCTGGTCGTTTTGGGGCATGTGCAGGTGATCGGCGACGTCCTGCCAGTGTTTGCTGCGTTCGGCGTCCAAGCCGAGGGTGACGGCATCACGGCGGGCGATCATGAGGCACCACTTGGCGGCCAGCGCGGCATCGATCGGGTGGATGGCGATCAAATCCTCGGTGAGCGAGGTCATTTTGGGCAGCAGGTAATCGCCGGATTTCGGATCGCGTTGGGCGAGTCCGCACCAGGATTCGGCGAGACCTTTCATGAGGGGATAGAGATCTGCGATCGAGAAGCTCTTATCCGGATAGAGCTGCCGGTGGCGCTGGAAAAGGGCCGCGGCAAAACCGTCGAGATGCCGCTGCAATTCATAGGGCTCGCAGGGGATGTTGCGGCCGTCGGTTTTGACTTCGTGAGCGAAGGCCATCGCCTCCGGGGATGCTGGTTGCGCGGAATCACCCATGAGGACACGCGTGTAAAAAAGCGCGTTGTCCCGCAGCGCAGCGCCCTTGAAATGGCAGTCCAGGATCGCTTTCGCGCGCTCCGGAAGACCGACAGAAGTGAAAGCCTGTGCCGCCCAACCGGCCGCGCCATAGGTGAATGGGTGCATGTCCCAGCATGGCACGGCAAACATGCTTTCACCGGGCAGGAAGCGGTCGTTGCCGCAAGTACTAAGAGTCCAGTAGAGCGAACGATACCACAGCCGCTCGAGGTCAAGATCAGGCAGGACGAGCACTGCGCTGCGCTGCCACAGAGAGTCCCAAGCGGCGCGGTGGCTGGCTAACAATTCATCGAATGTCTTGTTCTCGGGCGGTATTGCGGGTGCGGTTGGTGTGTCGGCGCGCAGGCGGAATGTGAGGGTCACGGGTTGGTCGGGTGCGAGGCGAAGGGAGAACCGGTTTCCAGCCGCGCGGGTCAGCGGCGGGTCCGAGACCAGTGACCAAGCGAACGGAGTGAAGGCGTCGGGCGCGGATTTTCCAGACAGGCACGTGGGGGCGGTTTGATCGACGGTGGGAGTAGCCGGCAGATCGAGCAGCCACTCGGATTCGGCCGCGCCACGCGGAGTCAGGCGCAGCGTGAGCAGTGAGACATCGGCCATCGAGGCAAAGAGTTCGACATCGTAGCCGGCATCATTGGGGTAGCGGACCGAGGTTTTGGCAACGCCGTCTAACAAAGAAAGTTCCTGGTGATAGGACGCGGTGGTGAGGCCTGCGAATGCGGGGCAAGAAAGCAGCGGTCCCTGAAGCGGAAGCCGGTGATCGGTGTCGCTCCAGAGTTCCGCGGTCCAGAGGGTTGGGATGCCGAGTCCGGAGGCCGCAAGGCAGCCACCGAGGCGGGCATTTCCTAACAGAAGACCGGGAGCCTTGTCATCGGCTCGCTTGCTGGCAAAGGAGTGGATGCGCAGGCGTTCGAGTTGGACGGTGCGGCCTTCGGTGGCCGGGTCTGCGGGCGGATTGGCTTCAGCGGCGGAAACAGACAGGGGCAGGACGGCGCTCATGAGCAGACAACAAGTGTGGTGGGCGAGGGACCAGAGGAGGAGCCGGCGACGCGGGAAGGACATAGCGTGAAAAATCAAGGTTGGGTCGAGAGTTCTTCCTTGCGGCGGATTTCGATCACGCCTGTGGTATCGTTAGATGATTCGGGTTCCACGGTCATGACCAAGGTGACGGGTTGATCGGGGTGAAGTTTTTTCACATTGAGACGGTAGGAATTATTTTTATGCTGGTTGCCGGTGGATCCATTGTGGGCATCGGCGGCCAATTCGCGTCCGCCTTGTTGGACGGAAACATTCTGGATGGTGAGGGAGGATTCCCCCTTGAGGTAACGGAAGGTCACGAGGTAGGCACCGGCATTGCGGATCAAAGCGGAGGCATCCAGAGTCAAGCGTTGCGGGCCCTTGCCGGAGAACGATTGCGGGGACCATGCCGGGGTGGTGAGCAGTCCGTCCGTGGCAGGGAGGATTTCCGGGGCGGGCACAACCAAATCCGCGCGGTATTTGGCCATGAGCTGGGTGGCGATTTCTGAAGGGTCTCCCGCAGGCCGGACTGGGAAAGCGCTTTGGGTGGTGTCGACCCAGCGGTCGTCTGCTGCGACGCGCCATTGGTGATAGGCGGGGGCGTCGAACGGGGTAGTGTTTTCGAGTGACTGATCGACGCGTTGGAGGAACTCGCGCCAACGGCCCATGTAGTAGGTATTGAAGAGTCCGTTCCACTCGCGTCGCGCATAATCGCTGAGACCTCCGCCGGCTTTGTGCCAGGTGGTGAGGATCTCGCGGGCATTGTGTTCATAGTAGTCCGCCTCTGCGGGGGTGGCGGCCCAAGCGCGGGCATCGGAGATCCAGCGGCCCATGAGCCACTCATGGCGAGTTCCTAACAGCATGTTGATATCTTCACCCAGTTCGAGCAGGCGCGTGGCTTCCTTACGGAATGCATCGAGATCTTTGCGGTCGGCGGCGGCCATCAGGCGTTTGCCGATGATGAACGTGGCGTTGCCGAGCGTTTGGCGGGTGAGGTTGACGAGGTCATATTGATAGCCATCGGCGGTGCGGGAGGCAGTGTCTGCGGAGAGCAGGGAATCGACCACTGACACAAGGGCAGCCTGCCGCTCGGGCATGGGCACCTTGTTCGGATTTTGGAGCGAGGGCACGGTTTGGAGGAAATTTTGGCGGCCCCAGAGTCCGTCCGGATCATCGGTGAAGATCTCTGCTTGGAGGATGCTCCACGCTTTTCGCACGGCGGGATCGGCGCGACCGGCGCGGCGGTCGGCATAGTCATTGATCCAGGCATCGAGGTTGACTTTGGCGTCCTTGTGCCACGGTTGTTCAAAGAGCAGGTCGAAGGCGACGGGGTTGATATTGAGTCCCTCGAGAGTAGTGCCGACGCCGCGGCAGTTTTTGACGGGCAAGGCGACTGTCAATCTGTTAGATACCACATTGAGTGGAGCGACGAGGTTGGTGGTGCCGCCGAAGTTGCCGACGAAGCACCAGACGAAGGGTGCGCCGTGGAAGTTGTTTGATTTACGGAAGAACTCCTCTTGTTCGCAGACATAATCGAGGTAGACCATTTTCCCCTTGGGGACGGCGAGGGTGAGAGCCTTGAGGCGCGGCGGGGTCCATTGTTTATCGAAGAAGAAATTCCACGACATGAGATACCAGACCGACTTGGGGTCGGCACCGGCCATGCTTTGATAGATGGTTTTGGAGACTTTGGCGAGATACGATGGTTCCCAGCTGGGCGGGGCGATTTCATTGAACGGGTCGGCGCTGTAGAGGTGGTCGGTGCCGAACATCGCCTCTTGTGCCTTGAGGAAACGTTTTTGAATATCGATGAAGAGCGGGTCGGTGGGATCGAGGAACCAGGTGGCGTAGGGTTCCGCCATGCCGCCCCAACCGGGTTTGATTTGGGTGATTTTGGCGTTGGGCCTGACGTCCTTGAGGGCTTGCGGGACGTGGCCGGCGAAGGCCGCGAGGATGGGTTTCATGCCGAGGCTGCGGGCGCGGGCGAGGATTTGGATTTGCAGTTCGCGCTGGCCGTCGATGTAGGACATCGGCAATGGGCCACCCCATTTGTCGAGGTTGGCCATGTGCTGCCATGGAAGATGGGCAGGGCCGGAGAAGAACTCTTGGATTTTTTCCTGCGAGAGACCGTAGGATTTCCAGACTTCTAACCAAGTGGCTTCCTGGCCGGATTGGAGAAGCGGGCGGTTGATGCCATTCATGGCCATCCAATCGACAAAGCGTTCCCACTGGTTCCATTTCCAAAAGGGAAAGGAATACCCATAAGTGCAGTAATTGAGGGCGAAGCGCTCGGCAGCACTGCAAGTCTGGCGGGTTTTGGCTGTGGGGAGTGGTGGTTTGGTGGTGAGCTTCAAGGGCGCGCACGCTTCCCAGTCGTAATTCACTTTGCAATCGTTGCGCAAATACCAATTGAAGGCCATCGCCAGGCTGAGACCATTGTTGCCACGCAGTAGGATTTTTTCGCCTTTCGCCTCGATTTCAAACACATCCTTACCACCGTCCTGGGGGATGCTCTCACAGGCAAAGGAGGCCGCGTGTTCGGGCAGGACGCGCTGGATGAGGGCCATGGCGGCGGCAGCGGGTCCGGGCGCGGCCACGGGTTTGGCCACGGGAACGGCGATGAGTAGTGGTGCGGTCAAGGCCAGCAGAATGCATGCGTGTTTCATGGAGGGTGTTAGGGTTTTGGGGTGACGTCCTTGATCGAATTGACTCCGGGTTTGAGTTCGATCTGGCGCGCATTGAGGGTGAGCACAAAGGGCAGGTCGGTGGTGACGGTGACGACGCCCGCGCCGTCATAGAGCAGGTCGGCGGTGATCTTGCCGAAGCGGAGGCGGCGGATGCCGTGGGGTTCGGCGAGGCGCAGGTTCCAATGAAGGGTGTTAGAAACGCCGTCGGGACGGAAGCCGAGCACATTTTCGATGAGCAGGGCGATCGGGCCGCAAGCGGACCAACCGACGAAGTCACGTTTGGAAGGATTGCCGGGAGTCATGTGTTCGGGCGAATAATTTTCCCAGACAGTGCCGGTGGTTTTGAACACCTCGGCCATGGCGGCGAGGTAACGCTCGGATGCTTCGGCGGCGAACGGTTCCTGGCCGGTGCGTTCGAGGCCCTTAATGATGGCATAGTTGGTCGGCGCCCACACGCCGCCGAGCCAGTAACCGCCGTCCGCCTTGTATTCGGGCGCGTCGGCCGCGAGAGTCGGAAACACAAACGGCCGCCAGAACTTCGCCGGATCTTTGAGATGCGCCACCAAGCGCGCCGTCTGCGCCGGAGTGGTGATGCCTGCAATCAGCGGCCAAAACCCACAGGCGGTCTGCTTGCGGAACTTCGTACCATCCGCTAACACATCGTAATAGAACCCGTCCTCCTCGTCCCAACACCAACGGTTGATCCGCTTGGCAATGGCACTGGCCTCGGCTTCCGCCACCACGGCTTTCTCGGGCTGACCGAGTTCACGGCAGATGCGCGCGATGTCATGGTATTGCATCACCATCTGGCATGACATATCGACCCAACCGGCACCCTTGGCGGTAGGCTTTGGGGTGTTGTCGAGGCCAGAGCCGAGCGATGTGTTCCAATACAAGCCGTGTGGTGTGTTGGCCGAACGGCGGCCGTTCGATTCCCAGTCCTCGGCTTCCGGGTCTCCATCGCGGTTGAGCCACTCGACGTATTTTTCAAGCACCGGCAACACCATCGCGAAGCGCGATTTATCACCCGTCACCTTGAAACTCTCACACTCAGCCCATGAAAAAAGCGGCGGATTGACCGCGTTTTTCCAACCTTTTGGAGAAAACAATCCTCCATCGAAATCGAAGTGCACGGGCTTGCCGTCGGTTTCGCGATACTCGCGGCAGATGAAGCCGCTCGGGTGTTGGCGGCAATAGAAGTTATCGAGCGACTGGATGGCGGGAAACTGATAGTGTCCGTAGCGGGCAAACATCATCATGAAACAAGTGTCCCACTGAAAAATGTTAGGAGAAAACGCCTCGTCGAGCCAGTTAGAAACGAAGGGCGACGAGGGCTCCGGTTGGCGCAGGTGGGAGAATGCGAGTTCCCAACATTTCCAATACATCCCCATCCAAGCCGGTTTGGATGGCAGCACTGGTTCGGGAAGTTGCTGCCTCACGGACGCATAGGTGGGCAGAGCCTCCGCGACGTAATGTTTTTTTGAAAAATACTGGCCGCCTGCCGGATCGGCAGGCGGGGTGGCTGCTGCCGCTTGGGCACTCACGGAAGAAGACAACAAAGCTGACATCAGGAAGACGAAGTTGCGCGAACTCATTTTTTGGTTTTGGACTCGAGGGTGGTGCTGGTGGTGAGAATGGGTTGCGGTTTTCCAAAGACAAAGACCGCCGCGTTGAGGACGTTGCCGGTGGGCAGCGGAATGGGAAGGCCCGAATCCACTTTGGAGGTGGCGGTGACCGGGGTGCTGTTCATCGAGTAACGCACGACCACACTCGGGTTGCTGCGAAGAATGCAGAAAATCGTGGCTTGATCCTTTCCACCGTCCCCTTGCTTCACGCGCGCCTGCAAGGCTAACGGATCGAGACGGATTTTCCCGGCGTTGTATTCATCGGCATATTGTTTGTCGGTGGCGGCGCAGACGTCTTTGAGCTCGTAGCGTTTGGACACCTCTAACACGCTTTTATCAGTGACCGGAAAACGCCACTGTTGGAAATCCGGCACGAGGTTTTCCCCCGAGAAGATCGAAAGCAGGGCGCAGACCAGATTGATGCGGATCGGGTCATTGACACCGGACGGCGCGCGACCATCCTTTTGGACTTCAATCTTATAGTAGGCGCGGAACCATTTTTTATACACATCCCAACCGAGCTTGCGGATCAAAGTCATGTGAAACGAATGCAGGTCATCGACCCCCATTTTGTCCCAGACTGTTTCCGAGGCCAGGTATTTCTTTCCGGAGTTCAGATAGAAATTGTTATTGAAATCGTAACCGGTCTGGCGACCGCCCGGGCCGAATTCGATACGATAGCGGTTTTCCTTGAGGAGGAGCCGTTCCAAGGCATACGAGAGTTTGATGTTGCCGAAAGTTTCACCGCCGCAGCCCGGGGTGATATACCAACGCGGGAAGTCACGGGCATCAAAGACGTGGCCCATTTCATGCACAAAACCGAACTCGACTTTGCCGGTGTTGAAGTCGTTCATGAAAATCGGGATGCAAGTCCAGTCGATGTTGATGCCATCCATGCCGGCGGTGCCCCAAGCGCCGAGTTTTTCATAACCGCGGAGTTCCATCGGCGGTTGGTAGCCGGTGAGTTCGGCCATGGTTTCATAGCATTGATCGAGAAACCCCATATACTCTTTCGCGTCCTTGAGGATTTTCCAATCGTCCGGACGAAAGCGGGCGGTGACATACTGACCCTTGCGGGTTTCAGTCTGAATCGGGGTGGCGGCCTCGGCAACAACGGTGTGAACCATTAAACCAAGAAGTGGGATGAATAACAAGGAACGGAATGGTGCAATCATAGGATGGGGTGGGCTTGGAATCGAATAAAAATGGCTCGCGGACCCGGCGGCCTGCAAGTGCAATCGAGATGTTCAATGATTTTACATCTTGATGACATGACAAGCGACTTTCTTTCTCCCGAAGCCGGCGTATCGTTACGCGCGAGCTGCTTGAACGGTTTGTTCTCCTCCCGTCTTTCATTTCATTTTTATGAACACCCTTCTTCATGACCCCCCGCGCAAGCCTCGTGACGGCTTCGCCTTGGTCATTGCGGTCATGCTCATGGTCCTGCTCGTCGTGCTCGCGGTCGGCCTGCTTTCGCTCTCCGCCATCAGTCTGCGGAGCACCAACGCCGAGGCCGCCCGCTCCCAAGCCCAAGCCAACGCCCGCTTGGCCGTCATGCTCGCATTC
>CAIYYV010000369.1 GCA_903930425.1 Akkermansiaceae bacterium
CGGACTTTGAGAAGCTCGGCATAGCTTTTCGGCATTTGCTTCTTGAGCTCGGCAACGGGTTCCGGAGTGCGCACGCCAGCGACGACATCCTCGCCCTGCGCGTTGATCAAAAACTCACCGTAAAACTCGTTGGTGCCGTTCGCCGGGTTGCGGGTGAAGGCGACGCCCGAGCCCGAGCTGGTCCCGGTGTTGCCATAAACCATAGCCTGCACGTTGACGGCGGTGCCCCACTCGGCGGGGATGTTATATTTCCGGCGGTACACAATCGCACGGTCGTTCATCCAAGAACCAAAAACGGCCCCCGCAGCACCCCGGAGCTGGTCCCATGGATCATTCGGAAACCCTTTCCCAGTCCGCTGCTTCACAAGCGCCTTGAAACGCTTCACCAATTCCTGCTGGTCCGCAGCCGTGAGCTCGGAATCAATGATTTCCCTGCCGTATTTCTCGTGTTTGAATTCTTCAATGACCACTTCAAACGGCTCATGATCCTCCCCTTCCAGCTTTTGAAGACCCAGCACGACGTCCCCATACATCTGGACAAAACGGCGATAGCAATCCCACGCAAAGCGCGGATTCTTGGTGGCCGCCGCCAAGGCCAGCACGGTCTGGTCGTTGAGGCCGAGATTGAGGATGGTGTCCATCATGCCCGGCATCGAATCACGAGCGCCGGAACGCACCGCAACCAGCAACGGCATGCCCTTCGCATCACCAAATTTGCAGCCCATGATTTTCTCCATGTTCTTCACCCCTGCGTCCATCTGACTCTGGAGCTGTGAGGGGTAACTCCTACGATTGGCGTAGTAATAAGTGCAGACCTCTGTGGTGATCGTGAATCCCGGAGGCACTGGCAGATCAATGCGGGTCATTTCGGCTAGATTCGCACCCTTGCCTCCAAGCAGTGCCTTCATTCCTCCATTGCCATCCGCCTTGCCTGCCCCCCATGTATACACATACTTCGCCTTTGGGGAACTCTTGTGAGCAGCGGATTTCTTCGTGGCGGGTTGCGCCTTCTTTTTTGGATTAGCCATCGTGGTAGTGGGTGCGTGGGGTGTTAAATGTGTGGGGTGTGGTGAGCTTCGCATACCGAAAATCCCGAGATCCTAAAATCCAGAGATCCAAGCAGGGACCAATGATCATCAGATCACAGACCACCCCACTCCGGCGAAATGCGCGGCAGGCTAGACGCGACACAAGACCGATGTCAACGAACCAGTGACGGAAAAATGCCAGCGGCCCACGCATGCCCGCTTCACCACCCCAGAAGGCGGCACGTGGCCGCTTTCAGCGCGGTTTCAAGCACCGCCGCCTCTCCGTGATTGAGCGGCAGCATGACTTTACGCAGAGATTGATCCGAGACGTCTTGGCGAGAGAGACTCAAAAAATACGGCGCCCGCTCTGGATCCTCCCGGAATACGAGCTCAAAGACGCTATTCGCCTTATCCGATTGGTGGAACAATTTGGCTTGCGGGAGACGCCCCTGCAAGGTTGCCAAAACGACCCCTAAATCTGACAAACCCCATTTCATGGTGATTTTATTTTCCCAATCAAATTGCTTTTCTCCAGATTGCGCGGCGGCATCAACAAAGAGCGCGCCTTTCACGACATTCAGGCCGAAGCGCATCACCCCGCCGCTGCCGCGTGTATTAGGTTTGTAGATCGTGTACCCAGCGGGACGTTCCCCAGCGGCACGTTCTCCAGCGGCACGTTCCCCAGCGGCACGTTCCCCAGCGGGACGTTCGGCCAAGGACTCAGCCCCAGGCCTTTCACACCGCACCTGAACTCTCGGGACTGACGGTTCTGTGCGGACTGAGGGTTCTGTGCCGGTTGTGGATTCCGTGTGGGATGGATAGGTCATTGTTTTTTTCATGGGATAGGTGGGTTGAGACCTGTGCAAAATATCGCTCCTCAAATCCCAACGCAAGAAAAAACTGTTCTAATGAACAATTATTTTTTCAGAGCAGCTTGGCAGCATGTGCCGGGAGAAGCTTAAGACGAGTGGAGACTAAGACTGACTATTGGAGACTCAAATAATAAAGAAAGTTCTTGCGAGTAAGTATAGGATTGGTGTAGAAGTCGCGCATGGCAAGGAAACGATGGCTCGTGGCATGGAAGGATTCGGCGGTGAAGCCGGTGTTTTACCACTGTATTTCC
>CAIYYV010000370.1 GCA_903930425.1 Akkermansiaceae bacterium
ACGTAACTCCGTCCGATCCCCAACTCTGCGCACTTGGATTTTGCCCAAAACGGCATTACGGCGCTATCTCAATTGCTCCCAGCAGGTACCTGCGATGGCCATCCTCGTTGTCAAGGGGTAAGGCAATTTTGGGCGTACCGTCTCGCTGTCCTACGGACACAAAGACGTTAAACTTTCCGGCGGGCATGTTGGGGGCAAAATGGTTAGAGGAGGCCGTGGATTGTACGGCCGTTTCGCCGGGCGGCATTACGCTGAGTCCGCGCACATCAAACGATTCATTCACAAACACGGCCACGATGCCGCCCTGGGCGTCTTTCAACGTGAATGTGACGAAGCCGCCGGGGTAACACGGCGCGACTCCCGCATTGGCCCATTTGGATTCGAAGCGGATCCCTTCCGACAATTTGGCACAGTTCGGCCATGCCGCTTCGCGCAATTGGAGACGGTACCCAAGGCGCTTGTTCACCCGGTCGATTAACTCCCGTTCTTTTTCAAGAAACTCATGGGGGAACCAATGAATGCACATATAACTGGCATGGTAGTCTTCGATGGCCTGCATGAAAAGGTCGCGGTTCCAGGCGCCGCGTGCAATTGAACCCTGGTAATGCTCGTGTTCAAGAATCACCGGCAACTTGGGCCAGAATTGTTGGGCCATGGCCGCGTGAAAATACGAGTCGGGCGGCGGCTGGACCAGGATGCTGTCGTCGCGCAGGGTCAGGCCTTTTTCCAACGCGTATTGGATGCTCTCGTCGCCCTGAAAGCTGAAATCGTCATTGGCGGCCAATAAGGTTTTCGTGAAATACTTGGTATATAAATCGATGTGTTTTTTTACCACGTCGGCCGAATATTTCAACTGGGTGCTGGCAAACGTATGCCCTTCCCCCCACACCCCAAACGATCCCACGTCGACAAACGCCACGTTGGGATTGCCATCGTATCGTGCCGCGGCCGCCGCGACGAAATGCCCGTGTTTTTCCAGGAAAACGGGGTCGGCGTAATCGGGTTCCCAGAAAGGTCCGCCCTCATCCACGCCCTTGCCCACGGTGAAGTTATACCCTTTGGCGCCGGCGTCGGCCACCCATTTGGGCGTTGCGTACCGCATCCAGGATTCGGAAACGCTGAAGCGAAAGGCCACCTGCAACCCTTTATCAATCCACCGCTGGGCAGGTGCGTCCACCACGCTCCAATCAAACTTTCCTTCTTCCGGTTCGATGTATGCCCAAGGCAAGCGCAGATAAATGCACGCCAGGCCGGGGAAATCATCCAGCGTATCCGACGGCGCCAGTTTTGACCCGTAGTTTGAGAGAACGTTGGAATAAAAATTGAGTTTCCATCCCATCTGCGGGTTTACAAGCGGTTTTCCATTATCTGCGGGTGTTACGACGTTGTTTCCTTCGCTGAACGCCGATACACAAAATAAAATAGTCGTGCAAACGAGTGTGCTCTTTATCATAGATATCTCTCTGTGGTTCATTTTTTATTCTTCTCTTTGGATTATCAAAAAACAGGTTCCTTCGCAGGATTACCGCCTCGTATTCAACGGTTGTTGCAAAGAAATTGCTTTTGATGTAAAGGCCGTTGAAAGAGTCGGTGGCCGGACCGTAGGGCGGGGAAATGGGGGTTGGTGATTGCGATGTCCATGCCGCATCCCCCCCAATCGACTGACTTCTTCGAACCCCAACACGGGCACCAACTTCACTCGTGGGGCAAACTGCTCCCTGGCTGGCACCTCAAACCATCGCCCGATGGCACCACGCTCCATGCCCACGGCCCCGCAGCCCCGGATCAGGGACTGCCTTTGCCCCTCGGATCCTTCCTCGACGCCGAGGGTTTTCTCATCGCCCGTTAGACCGCTTCCCTCTACCGGAACGCCAGATATTTTTCAGTGTTTTTTGAAATGACGCTGAAATTCTTGACACCCATGCCAAAATCCGCTTGTTTCCCGCCGCGCCTGACGCAAGGCACCCGTAGATCAATTGGATAGATCGTCTGACTACGAATCAGAAGGTTAGGGGTTCGAGTCCCTTCGGGTGTACCATTCATTACCCATTCATTTCCAATGGGTTGGCTCCTGAAAAAGGAGCCCAAGTTGACACCCCCGCCCGGTCATGAATGCGGGTGGCGACAAATGGGTGACAACTCGGGAGGCTGACCTTCTGAGCGCGTGCGGGGACTCCGGATCCGGGAAATCCAGGAAAAAGGCCCATCCCGGCAAGGGCAAACCCGCAGCCCACGTGAAATTCGGGTCGGCGGTGGTGCCGGTTTACCGCTCGGCTTCAGGCAGGCGCGTCCGCTTCACGATCTCATACCACCGCAATGGCAAGCGGATGCGGCAGATTTTCCCGTCCATGGAGTCCGCCAAAAAAGAGGCGCAGCTCGTGGCGCAGCGAATCCAGGCCGGCATGCAGCACATCACCGACATGAAGCCGAACGACCGCGATGCTTTTGTCACGGCCAAGCAGATGCTCGCGGCCCTTGGAATCCCGTTGGTGGCGGCGGTCGAGGATTACGTGCGCAGCCGGAAAATCGCCGGGACCGAGTCTCTATCAGCCATGGCGACCGACTACTCGCAGCATTTCGGCAAGGTCACCCGTCGCGCTACCGTGCCCGAGGTGGTCGAACACCTGCTCACAAGCAAGGCGCAGGACGGGGCGAGCGACCGCCACCTCGCCCAACTCCGGTCGGTCCTGAGACGCTTTGCCGCCGCCCATCCGGGGCCGATCCTCGACGTCACCTCGCCCGACATCGACACCTGGCTGCGTGGATTCAAGGTGTCGCTCACGTCGCGCAACTCGATGCTGGTTTACGTGAAGCTGTTATTTTCCTTCGCCCTGACCCACAACTACCTCCCCGAGGGCCGGGCCACGGCGGCGGAATCTATCAGGAAGGTCAAGGCGCAGGGCGGCGACGTGGAAATCTACACGCCCGGGCAGATGGCGACAATCCTGCACGCGGCGCCGCCCCACCTGATCCCGCTCTTGGCCATCGGCGCATTCTCCGGCATCCGCATGGCGGAATTGGCCCGCTTGGACTGGTCAGCGGTGGACCTGGATCGCCGCCATATCGAAGTGCGGGCCGGTCAGGCGAAAACGTCGTCGCGCAGGTTGATCCCAATTTCCGACAACCTGATAGAATGGCTCACGCCGCTGCCACGAACCGGCAGGGTGATCGCATCGTGCCAGTTCAACAAGGAAGTGTCCGCCCTCGCCCGTGCCTTGAAGATCGGTTGGCCCCACAATGTGCTGCGCCATTCGTATATCAGCTACCGGATCGCCAAGGTGAAGAGCGCGGACCAAGTGGCCCTCGAAGCGGGCAATTCACCATCGATCATCTTCAAACACTACCGCGAACTCACGACCGAGGAGCAGGCGGACCAGTGGTTTGCCATCGTGCCTAAACCCGGCCAGTGGGCCAACACCTACGCCTACGATTACAAAACCCGCACGGTGACCCTGCCGGCAAAGTCGGCAGAATGATCCCGTACAATCCGCGCGCCAACGGTGCATTTCCGTGACTAACAGAAGTCTATCAAATGCGGAATGGCTTTGTGCGGGCAGACAATATCGCAATACCTTGTGCGACTGGCACGTGCTCCTATGCGGCACCAAAAGCAAAATCCGGGGTTGGAGCACATGGGGTCGGGACCCTTTACCGCCATATCCTTGAGATCTGGGTGGATAAACCTTTTCCTCGGTGATGCGCCCCTGTGCTTGAATGAATCGTACCCTTTGCGTTAGTGAGGATGTAAATGCCGGAGGATGTGCGGGCGTTCAAGTCCGTGGGCAATCATCAGCACTTCATCATTCAGGATTTCCCTTGTCGGGCCGTCGGCCACAACCGTGCCTCCGTCAAGCACGATCACGCGCGAGCAGACCTCCACGACCATTTCCAGATCATGGGTTGCAATGATCCTGGTGTGTTCAAACGACCGCAGGAGTTCGATCAACCTGCGCCGCGCACGCGGATCGAGGTTGGAAGATGGTTCATCCATCACCAGGATGTCTGGTTCCATAGCCAACACGGTGGCTATCGCCACGGACCGCTTTTCTCCACCTGAGAGTTTATGCGGCGGCCGGTCACGGAGATGCGCCACTCCCACTCGATCCAAGGCGGCCTTGACCCGCCGTTCGATTTCGTCGTCTGTTAACCCGAGGTTGAGGGGGCCAAAGGCCACGTCTTCGGAAACGGTCGCCATGAAAAGCTGGTCATCAGAATCCTGAAAGACCAGTCCCACCGCCCGCCTGGCCATGGCAACGGTTTGCCGGGTGATTGGAACTTCGGACAACCGCATTTCACCGCCGGTCGGGGTCAGGTAACCGTTGAGATGAAGGAGCAGGGTGGACTTGCCTGCGCCATTGCATCCGATGATGCCCACCGATTCTCCCGGCCCAATGCGAAATGATACACTTTGCAAAGCCCTCGTCCCATCCGGATACACGAAACAAAGGTTCCGTGCTTCGATCATTGGATGACTCATGCCACACCTCCCACCAGTAAATTCCCGATTGCGGTCGGTATATCCCACACCCGTGCCGCCGCGAAAAATACTGCCCATCCGACCATGAAAGCGACGTCATTCCAGCGTACCACTGTGGGTCGCATCACCCGGAACTGTCCGGCGAACCCCCGCGACACCATCGCTTGATAGACCCGTTGAGCCCGATCCATGGCCCGCAGCAGGAGATGTCCGATAAGAGACACATAGGTGGAAAATCTCAGGGTGCGCCGACCCATGGACCTCATCTCGACCCCGCGTCTCATCCGCAGTGCTTCATCGACGATCACAAACAGATACCGGTATAGCAGGCACAATTGCACTGCGAATACGCGCGGCAGTCCCATCCTCTCAAGTCCGGCGCACAAGCGGTGGATGCCCGTGCAGGCCACAAGTGTGAGCGCCGCGCTGACGGTCAGGGAAAACCTTATCACAATGGAGGCAAATGACATCCATCCTCCCGAAATGTCATGGGACCCCAGCGACCCCATCACCCGCTGGTCGAGCATTGGGTTGAAAATGCCCACGGCCAGCGCGAAAGGCGAGGCAATCAGCAGCTTGCGCACAATATAACCCGGCGGGATCCTGCCCACCGCCATCAGCGTAAAGGGGTAGATGAAGAATGGCATCAGGGCCGCGACCTCGTAACGGGAAAATGACATCACCGTGACAATGAAGGCGATGGTGGTCAGGGTTTTCACCCTCGCATCAAGCCGGTGCATGGGTGAATCCATCCGCCCAAGCTCGTCCATCTTACCGACTTCAATATAATGGCCGAAACTCATTCTTCAAAACTCCCCTCGAATCCAGCTTTCATGAATGTTCCCCGCCTGTGTTTGATTGATCCTGTCGGGTGCTTGCCACCGCACGTCGCTTTAGCCCATACCCAATAAGACCTGCAAGTAGCAGTGTGATCAATCCGCCGACAAGTCCGGCGACGGATGTTCCCGCACTCACTGCCGGCCACTGGGCCGGTTCCTTGGGTGTTAGTTCAGTTGTTGCCACGACGGGCTCTGCGGATTTGAAGCCATAATCGGGAAGGAAAGCGGTCTTTTGTTGGATTTTTGCCAGGCTTTCGTGGATTCCGTCTCCGGGGGTTTCGAGTTCCTCTTTGCCGCTCACCTTTCCCATGGACCATTCGAGGCCATCCGGGCGGGTTGAGGCAAACCAGCTCAGCCCACAACCCACAGCCACCGTCGCGATGAGCAGGCCGATCACAACCCGGCGTGAACCGCCCGCACCATGACCTGTTGGCGGGCGTTCGGGCAAAGCTTCCGGTCGCACCCGCAATACTAACGATACCACCGCCGCAGTCGCCAAGCCTTCAACCACGCCAATGGCCAGATGAATCGGTTGCATCAACCAGACGAACGTCTTGAACGGCAGGTCGGAAATGCCGGACACCGTCGTTTCCATCACCACACTGAACGCACCCATTTGCAAACCCACTATCCCCCCTAACATCGCACCCACCCACAATCGGCTGCCCCCTTGTGCGCTCCCCGTGATCGGCTTGTAGATCAATGGATAGGCGATGAAGGCGGGGAATACACCGAGGTTGAAGATGTTACAACCTAAGGCCAGCAATCCGCCGTCGGCGAAAAAAAGTGCCTGCACGGTCAACACCGATGCGATCACCAGAAACGCCGCATGTGGCCCCAACAATATCGCAAGAATCATTCCACCGCCCAGATGCCCGCTCGAACCCGTTCCAGGAATGGAAAAATTGATCATCTGTGCCGCAAAAATGAAGGCCCCCAAAACCCCCATCATCGGAACCAATTTGTCATCCAGCGTCTGTCGCACCTTGCGGGCGCTCCACGCCAGCAATCCCGTGCTCGCCACCCACATCGTTCCACCCACAGCCGGTGAAATCAGCGCATCTGCCATATGCATAATCAGTTTCTTCTATTTGTTTTTGTTGTTCGTGGCATTCCGGACTCCGAATACCCATGTCAGCCCCAACGTGCAGGAGAAATCAGGCGCTTCACCGCTGAGCCTTGACCCGGCGGCAATGTCAAAAGTCAGTCCGTCCCTGGCCGCCCAACGCACCCCCGTATTGAACTGGACCATCGTTTCGGCCCCGCAGGTCATCTCCTGCTGCGCGAAGACCTCGCCCACCCATTGCAAGTGCTCAAGCACTTGATACTCGACGGCCAGGCCATAGTGAAAAATGTCCGCCGCTTCTTCGTCTTGCGCTTTGCCTATCCATGAGTAGCCGACATTCGCGTCGATCTGGAAATTCTCACCCACCTTCCTGGACGCGATCCATGTTAGATCATAGTCTGTTGCTCCGCTGCCAAGGCTTCGGTCATCATCTGCGGTAGGGAGCTTCACGGTGAATGATGCCGCCTGGGATGGTAGAAACCGTGATTGATCAAAGAATTTCCATCTGGGATACAATGTGATATCTCCAAATCCTGCCTCATGGCAGGTCGTGCCATATGACTCCGTTCGTTCCTCGAACTGGCCGCCCAGCCCAACGCCAAGATCCAATCCCGGACAAACCCCATAGGCCAATGTAAGCGGGTATTCGCCGTGACTGCATTTGATATCATGCCGGTAGCCAACGCTCGCTTCGACCTGCCACATTCCGGTTGCCACCGGTTCCGTATCGTTCACGTTGAGCGGCCGCCCTCCCATGACAACGCTGGTCGCCGACAAGAGGGCCAACGACCCCATCGCCCCGCACCTAGCCGCACGTTCCATTCTCTCGATCTTTTTCATACTGCGTGTTGCCGGGAGAACACGTATTCTAAAAAGGTAACACGCAGCAATAATAAAATTCGAGAAAAAATAACACCGCAAACCCAACGGGACGCTGAGCAGACGAGTGGCGAGGCTCAGGGGAGGCTTGTGCCGCTAGTGCCGGCGGCGAATGCGACGTGTTTGAGGCCCTTGACTGCCTTGAGGCCTTTGACGATGGCGTCGATCACTTTCGGCT
>CAIYYV010000371.1 GCA_903930425.1 Akkermansiaceae bacterium
AGATGTGCGACCATGGAATGCAGGGTATTTCCATCGGGCGTGCGATGGGCGATGATGATCACTTTTCCCCAGCCCGGGGACGACTCGCCGGCATACAGCACCAAGCCATCGGCAATGGCGAAGATCGGATCGCCCAAGTCCGTGTTCATGCCTCCGATGCCGTTCAGATCGTCGCCGAGGTGATACCCACCACGCGCTTCATTCATCTCCCAAAACTTCTGCGCATTATACACCAAGCCGCCGTGCCCCGAACCTAAGGGCATGTCAAAACGCCACGCAGTCGGAATCGCCGCCGTCTGCCACGCCGATGAAAATTGAAAACGGGGGTCGACCGGGCCGGTGACAGGCATCGACAAGGGCGCGGCGGCATCGTCATAGCCGACACGCGGGAGGACGAGGCATCGCACGAGTTGCCAGCCAGTCACGCCCGCGATCGCACAAAAAGCGACGAGCCAGAGGTGCCGCAACAGGGGAGACACGGGCTTGCACATGCGGGGAGCCTGCGCGATGCCACCACAACACTCAAGCCTGATGCTGCACCCACTCAATGCGTGCGCCGCAGACCCACTTCCTTATCTAACACCTGCTTCAGCACATCGAGCCCCTGACCGAGCTCCGCGGAAATCGGGATCACCTCGACTTTCGGGAAGCGCTGGCAGAAGTGTTCGAGGTTTTCCGCGGCCGGTTCGAGATCCATTTTGTTTGCGACGACCTTCCACGGAAAGCGGGCGAGTTCTTCGTCGTATTCCTTGATCTCGCGGCGGAGGATTTCCAGATCGGATACCGGGTCACGCCCCTCACTTCCGGCCATGTCGACCACAAATAACAAAACTCTGCAACGTGTGATGTGACGCAAAAATTCATGACCGAGGCCGCGGTTTGCGTGCGCACCTTCTATCAGGCCGGGGATGTCGGCGATCGTGCAGCGACGAAAATCAGGGAACTCGACCACGCCGACGACCGGTTGCAGCGTGGTGAACGGATAGGACGCGACCTTCGGTTTGGCGGCGGAAAGGTTTCCTAACAAAGTGGATTTCCCGGCATTGGGGAAACCGATCAGGCCCGCATCGGCGATGCGGCGCAGTTCCAGATAGAAAACCCCGAGCTCACCGGGAGTGCCGAGCGTGTGCTCTACCGGCGTGCGGTTGGTGGGCGTCTTGAAGCGCCAATTTCCCTGCCCCGGCTCGCCACCCTTGCAAAGCACAAACTCCTGCCCGGTTTCCGTGAGATCCGCAATCGGCTCCATGTCGATGCCTGCCTCGCTCCGCTCAAATACAACCGCTTCCTGCACGGTCTCCGCCGAGGCCCGATAGACCACGGTGCCCGGCGGCACGCGGCCGATCACTCGCTTTCCGCTCTTGCCGCTTTTGCGCACGCCCGCTCCATTTTTCCCATCATCCGCGACGAGCTTCGGATCAAAGTGGTATTGCCGGAGGTTATCAGTCGACGGATCCACGACCAGAATGACATCGCCCCCCGCACCGCCATCTCCACCGTCCGGCCCGCCGCGCGGCACGTATTTCTCGCGCCGCCACGAAACAACGCCGTCGCCGCCGTCGCCCGCCTTGGCAAATATCCGGATGTGATCAATGAACATGGCGCTAGCCTTGCCGCCCCGAGCGCCCGGGTCAACGGCAATGGTGAAACACAGAAAACGCCGAACTCACTTCTTGTCGAATTCCTTGATGCGGACATTCTTATACTCCGCCCACATCGGCTTGCCCACGTGCAACTGCAACGCGATGACTCCCTCCTTGAGCGCCAATTGCGGATCGTTGTCGGTGAAATCCAGAATCAGAGTGCCATTCAAAAAATGCTGGATGTGGTTGTCACGGGCAATGATGACCACATCGTTCCACCCATCTAACTTGAAGAGTTTCTCATAACCCGCAGCATCGACCAAGGTGCCTACCGTGGATTTTTTGCCATTTTCCCAGGTCGCCTTTCGCCCGCCAAGCAAATCCGGCCGCGTTTTCCGCCCTCGTCATAAATGAAGCCGGAAACATTGGGAAGTTTGACCTCGTTGCGGATTTCATGCTGATAGCCGCGCACGACCCAGGCGTTTCCCACGCCTTCCGTGATGTGCTTCGAGCGATATTGAATCCCGGAATTGTTGTCGGCATTGCACCGAAACGAGAGCCGCAACTCGAAATTGCCAAAGTTCTGACCTTTCAAAATCAGGAAGGTATTCCCCTTGGCGGCGACTTCGGGCGTCGTTTGCCCGCGGATCACCCCGTCCTTGACCGACCACAAGCGCGGGTCCCCATCCCAACCGGTGAGATCCTTGCCATTGCACAGCGCTTTCATGCCCGGCGTCTCGGCCGGGACCGCTACCGGCGGCAATCCCTCACCCGTGAGGGCAGAATGACCGAGCACGAGACCCAGCCCGATGACGGAAAACCATTGGACGCTTTGCGAATAAAAATAACGTTGATTTTTCAAGTGGACCATAACGCCGCGAATCGTTGACCCTGCCCCAAAATCACGCAAGAACGAAATGCCACAACCCGCTATCAGTAACACATCGGGCCACGCGCGATCGGTCGTTTTTTGCTTTTGGAATCCAAATCTTCTGCTTGAATCAGCCCATGCGCGCCTGCTTTGCCATTCTTTTCATCGCCGTGGCGGGCACCCTCTCGCCTGCGGTTTTTGCCGGCGGCAAGGCCGAAACCAACGCCTCCGTCTCGTTTCACATGGAAACTGAAGCCACGGACAACCCGAAGATGATCTTCCCCCAGTTGGCCAATGGCCAAACCCGATACTTCCGCCGCATGCCCGAGCTCACCACCAAGGATGTGCTGTCGTTCAACCCTTTCCCCTCAGACGCCGGCGGCGATGACTACGGCATCGTCTTCAAACTCAAAGACAACTCCGCCAAACGCCTCTCCGCCATCACCAATATCAACCAAGGACGCTGGTTGGTCGCTCAAATCAACGGCCGCGTCATCGATGGCGTCCTGATCGACAAACCGGTCGACGATGGCTTCGTCGTGATATGGAAAGGCGCCGCCCTCGCCGATATCAATGTGTTTGATGCGGCGTTCCCTCGCATCGGCCAAGAAGGAAAAAAGAAGAAAAAGAAAAAATAGCCGTCTCTCTCGATGCTACGATATTTTCTCCTTTCCATCAGTTTGGCGGGCGCTCTGCGGGCCGCGATCGATCTCCGCTTGCCCACCGAAAACCCTCATCTCTTTGCCGGTGCGCCCGAGCAATTTTATATGTATGTGGACCGCACGTTTGAAGGACAAACGAGTCAACCCTGGGAGGGCGGCACCTTCGGATTCGTCCGCAATGCCATGCGCATCGACAACAAGGTGATCCTCACCAAATTCCACGAGGGCATCGATATCGCCCCGGTCAATCGGGACAACGCCGGCAATCCGTTAGATAGCGTCTCCAGCATTGCCGACGGCCAGGTGGTCCACTGCAACACGGTCGCCGCCCACAGCAATTACGGGAAATATGTGGTTGTCGAACACCGGTGGGACAATGCGTCGGTCTATTCACTCTATGCCCATCTAGCAGACATCACTTGCACCACCGGCGAGACCGTGAAGGCCGGCACGCCCCTCGGGCGCATGGGGTGCTCCGGCTCCGGCCTCAACCGCACCCGCGCCCACCTCCACTTCGAACTCGCCCTGCTGCTGAGCCCGCATTACGAGGAATGGCACAAGGTCGGCGTCGGCGGCACCAACCGCCACGGACTCTTCAATGGCATAAACCTCGCCGGCTTCGACGCCGCCCGGTTTTTCCTCGCCCAAAAAGCCAACCCGGATCTCCCCATCAGCGCGTTCATCGCCTCCATCCCGGTCTATTTCAAGGTCACCGTGCCCGCCAAAGGAACCCCGGATTTTGTCACCCGCCATCCATGGACCTGCCGCGTCATCCCCGAGGCGCCCGCCTCGTGGGAAATCAGTTTCAGCGCAACCGGCCTGCCTCTTGCCTTCACTCCCAGCCAACGCGCGGTGGACGCCCCGATTGTCACCTCGATCCTCCCCTCGTCCATTCCTCAACGCTACCTCACCCGCAATTTGGTCACCGGCCAGGGAAACCACGCCTCACTCACCGCCGCCGGAAAACAACTCGTCGCCCTCCTCACTGATGATTTCCCGCCCACCACGGTCGCCAAGGACGCCGCCCCCTCTCCTGAATCCTAACACCTGCTCCCCAATGCCCGACACCATCCTCGAAAAACTCGCCTCCCTCGGCCTCTCGCTTCCCGCCGTGCCCACGCCGGTCGCCGCCTACGTGAATTGCGTCCGCTCGGGCAACCTGCTCTTTCTATCAGGTGGACTGCCGATCGATGGCGAAAAACAAATCATCGGGAAAGTCCCCAACGATGTCTCGGTCGAAACCGCCAAGGAAGGCGCCCGAATGATCATCCTCAACCGCCTCGCCGTGATCCGCGATGCCATCGGCTCACTCGACAAAGTGAAACAAATCGTCGCCCTCAGCGGCTTCGTGAACTCCGCCCCCGATTTTTTTGGCCATCCGCAAATCATCAATGGCGCGTCCGAACTCCTCGTCGAAATTTTCGGCGAACGCGGCAAACACTCGCGCACCGCACTCGGCGCCGCCGCCCTCCCGCTCAACGTCGCCGTCGAAATCAACCTGATCGTCGAAGTCGAGCCCCTCCCCGTCAAAACCCTTCCATAATCCGTCGCACGGCAGTGGCGGCAGGAAGCGTTTGATTGGCCACTTGTTTTTCAATTCCCGGTAGGAGCTGCTTGACACGCGGGTCACGGAAAAATCGGTGACGAAGCTCCCCATCGATCATGGCATGCATCCATTCGATCGATTGCCGCTTGCGGCGCGCACCAAAGGCCCCGGATTCGCGGGTGCTGATCATGAAAGCCTCCACATTCGCCCAGAGCGCCGCAAGCGTCTGCGGAATCAGGGCGGAGCAGGTGACACAGCGGGTTTCCCATCCGGGCGTGGCGGGTTGGAGGAAATGCAACACCCGGTTTGATTCGGCACAGGCGATCGTGGCCCGGGTGACATTGTCGCCATCGGCCTTGTTCACGGCGAGCAAGTCGGCGATTTCCATGACTCCCTTTTTCATGCCCTGAAGCTCATCCCCGGCACCGGCTAACAGAATCAGGAGAAAACAATCCACCATCGACCGCACGGTGATCTCATTTTGGCCGACACCGACGGTTTCCACGAGAATCACATCATAACCGGCGGCCTCACAAAGCAGCAGGGTTTCACGGCTTTTTCGGCCGACACCCCCGAGCGATCCGCTGGACGGCGACGGGCGGATGTAAGCGTTCGACTGGCGGACGAGGTTCTCCATCCGCGTCTTGTCGCCCAGAATGCTGCCGCCCGTGACACTGCTGCTCGGATCCACCGCTAGGATGGCCACCCGATGACCCGTCTCACACAGTTGACACCCTAACGACTCGATCAACGTGCTCTTCCCAGCCCCCGGAACCCCGGTGATGCCCACCCGAATCGAATTCCCGGTTTTCGGCAACAACCGCGTGAGCAAGTCCTGCGCAAGCACCTCGTGCGACGGATGATTGCTCTCCACCAAAGTGATCGCCCGCGAAAGAATGCCGACATCCGCCGCAAGCACGCCACACTCGTAGTCGTCGAGCGAGAGCTTGGGCCGTTTGGCGGGTTTGCGTTGCATGGTGGACCCCTGTGCATCGGGCGGACGAAATAACAGAAACAGATGCCGTTAGACCGCCGTGACGCGGTGTTGGGGTAATCCATGCCACACGGACTGTCAAGCTGCCGACACCCGAATGTTCACCTGGATACCGTCGGCGCAACCGCCGCAACCGCGTCCAAAAATGAGGGAAACTCGGGCTGCCAGCCGATGGTGCGTAGTTTTTTGTTAGAAACCCGCTTGTGTGTCCACCCGCGCTTTCGATTCGGGTCGACAGGACCGGCCGGCGGCAGGGGCCTGTCAAACATCCGGCCGAGAGCCGTATAACAATCGAGCTGTGAAAGCGGCCGCGAGTCGCTCACATTGAACACGTCCGCGCGCACCCCGGATGTCGCGAGATGATAGATCGCCCGGGCCGCGTCATCACGGTGGATCTGGTTGAGAAAACGCTGCCCACCTTCCTCAAGCCGCGCGTCACCCGTGAAGAATTTTCGCAAGATCACACTGCGGCCGGGACCATAGATGCCAGCAAGCCGAGCAACCACGCCCTGCGCACCCAGAGTGATCCGCTCGGCCTCAAGCAATAACCGACCGGTCTCCTGAACCGGCACCGCCGGGCTTTCCTCGGTGACCACCGAACCATCGGTCTGCGCGTAAACGGAAGTGCTGGATGTGAACAAAAACGGCACACCCCCAAAAATTTCCGTGAGGTTGCGACAGCCGTCCACATACACTTTCTGATAGGCGGCCGACCCACCGTGACCGGAGGCCGCGCAATGCACGATGAAATCCGCCGCAGGCAAGGCAGACACGGCGAGTCGATCCGCCACGTTGCAGGCGAGCACCCCATTCGCGGCGGTCAGCGCCACGGGCGTGACATCCCATCCGCCGTCGCGAAACACGCGGGTCACCGCTTGACCCAAATACCCATTTCCAATCAACAACAACCGCATCGCACCACAAATGGAACCCCCCGCGCACCAGGAAACAAGAATCAAGCACTCAAAACCCCAGAAAAAGAAGCCCCTCGCCCACAGCAAGGCCTGGCATTGCCTGCCAATCCGCAGGATTGTCGGTTTTTGTGGATTTCCTGCCACTGGCGGATTGACAACCCGCATTCCCTGCCTAGGATTCGCGCCCCGAGCCGCCCAGCGGACGGAATTTCAACCTTCATCGAGGCCCAAGCCATGAGCAAACGCACCTACCAGCCCTCCAAGCGCACCCGGAAAAACCAATTTGGCTTCCGTGCCCGCATGGCCACCAAAGCCGGCCGCGACATTCTCCGCCGTCGCCGCCAAAAAGGCCGCAAACGCCTAGTTCCCAAGGGCGTTGAAATCCCCTTCAAACGGCACACCACGCAGCACGGTTCCTAACTTCCCGCGCGCACGCCGCCTCGGGTGCCCCTTGCATCCCCCCCATGCGCCTCCCGCGGAAATGCAGTATGACACAGCGCGCGGACTTCGCGCGTGTCAAAACCACCGGCCAGGCAAAAGTCGGCCGCTGGGTCATTTTAAGCACCTTGGCCGATCCTTCCCTCGATGCACTTCGCACCGGTTTCATCACCACCAAACGCAGCGGCAAGGCGCACGAACGCAACCTCCTGCGCCGCAGATTCCGCGCACTCGTCCAAGCCCACGCCCCCACATTTTTGGAAATCCATCGGTTCCTCGTCACCATTGCCCGCCCCGGTGCCTCCCGCGCCACCTTCGCGGAACTCGAGGCCGATTGGCTCAAACAAGCCCGCCGCCTCCGTCTCTTCCCACGTCCCGAATCCCCCCCGTGATCCCCCGAATCCTCAGCGCCACTCTCCGATTGCTGATCCGTTTCTATCAGAGAATCCTCAGCCCCATGCTGAAATTCGCCGCTGGCCCCGCCGCCGGATGCCGGTTCTCCCCCACTTGCTCAAACTACTTTCTTCAAGCCATCGATCTCCACGGCCCATTCCGCGGATCGTGGTTTGGCATTTCCCGGATTTTGCGCTGTCATCCATGGGGTGGCAGCGGTTATGACCCCGTCCCACCGCCCCGTAACCCGCCGTCACACCCGTCCTGTTGTTCCCGTCACAACGATTCACCGCCCACCTAACACCTCCACTCCTCCTCCATGTACGATCGTAAAACCTGGGTCATTCTCGTCCTTTGCGGCTCACTCCTCGCCGTCAACCTCTACTACTCGGGGCAAAACCAACGCATACAAGCCGAGAAATCCGCCCGCGAGCAAACACTCGCAAAAACCCCCGAGCCCCTCAAAACCCCAGTCAGGGAAACCCCAGCGGAACTCACCGTCGAAACCCCACTCCCGCCCACAGATGAGGAACTCGTCATCCTCAAAAACTCCCGCGTCGTCTATACCCTAACCAATATCGGCGGCGGTATCAAATTCGCCGAGTTCCTAGACGAATTCGAAGTCGGCAGCACCACCCACCATGTGCAGGTCAACCGCTTCGGAACCGGACCGATCGCCGCCCTCGCCGGTGCCGGTGAATCGTTAGAAAACATCCCCTACGCCTACAAGGCGGATGAATCCACCCCCGATGAAAAAGCCGTCTTCATCGCCAAACTCCCGTCAGGATTGATCGCAAAGAAAACCTTCACCCTCAACGAGGGCAAGGAAACCGGCGCACCCTACCTGCTGGATTTTAACCTCCAGTTAGAAAACGCCGCGACCACCGCGCTCAACCTCGGCCAATGGAGCGTCTTTCTCGGCGAGGCCTCACCTCTCTATCAGGCAGAAGTCGCCCAACAAACCGGGTTTTTCTGGCGCAAGGACGGCGGCATCAACTTCAAGGACGGCAGCACATTCAAAGGCGGCATGTTCGGCGCCGCCAAATCCACCATCACCAGTCCCGAGGAGGCGGTCCAATACGCAGGTGTGACCAACCAGTTTTTTGCGACAGTGCTGCGGCCGAGCGATCCGGCGATCACGTCGATGTGGGCGCGGTCCGCTCAGGTCAGCCTGCCGAATGACACCCGCGCCGTCACGTCGGTGATGGCTGGCCTGCATCTGCCTGCAGCCACCCTGCAACCGGCCGAGCTCAAAACACTCAGCTACCGGATCTTCATCGGCCCGAAACACAACCCGCTCCTCCGCAAAATGGACGCCTCCTGGGGCGAGGGCTGGGGCGACGTGATGCAGTATGGCTGGTTCGGCCTGGTCTCCCGCACCCTGAATTTCCTCCTCAACCTCTACCACAGCTGGCTCGACGGCATCGCCAAAAATTGGTCGTGGGGCCTCGCGATCATCCTGCTCACCATCACCGTGCGCGCCGTGATTTGGCCGCTCCACGCCAAGTCAACCCACACGATGAAGCGCATGAGCAAGCTTCAACCGGAAATGGCGAAGCTGAAGGAGAAATACGCCGACGACCCGAACAAGCTCAACACCGAGACCATGGGGCTCTATCGGAAATACGGCATCAACCCACTTGGCGGCTGCCTCCCGATGTTTATCCAAATCCCTATCTTTTTCGGTTTCTATCGGATGCTTCAATATGCCGTCGAGCTTCGCGGGCAGGGGTTTCTCTGGGTGGATGACCTGTCACAACCGGACACACTGGCCTATATCTCCGGCGTGCCGATCAACCTGCTGCCAGTTGTCATGGCCATCAGCAGCTTCCTCCAAATCAAAATGACCCCCATGACGGGCGACAAGATGCAACAAAAGATCATCATGTTCATGCCGTTCATGTTCTTCTTTTTCTGCTATAACTTCGCCTCCGCACTCGCCCTCTATTGGACAACCCAAAACATCTTCTCCATCGGCCAGACCTGGCTGATGAGCAAGGTGCCCGAACCCGAACTCACCCCGGTCAAAGGCGGTGGAAAATCGTGGGTCCAACGCATGGCCGAACGCCAGACCGAACTCCAAAAAGTCCGCCAGCAACGTGCGGCCCACCCCGGTGGCCTCCGCGACGTCACCCCGGATAACAAGAAAAAACGCCCGCCGCGCACGGGCGGCTGAACCAGCCAATGGAGCCGACACCGGTCGCGCCCGCCTGCGGAATGGCCTGTGATCTCCCGACAAAGGTTTTGTTAGATGACTACTCCGAACGACTCTCCGACACGACGGATTTCCGGGCTCGCAGCGACCTCGATCGTCGTCGCCAACATGATCGGCACCGGCATCTTCACCAGCTTGGGATTTCAAGTGACCGACTTGCCGAGCGCCTTTGTGATTTGCCTCTTGTGGGCGGTCGGCGGACTCTGCGCGATGTGCGGCGCACTGTGTTATGCCGAGCTGGCCACCGCCCTGCCACGTTCAGGAGGAGAGTATCATTTTCTCGGAACGATCTATCATCCGTCACTCGGCTTCATGGCCGGTTGGGTCTCGGCCACCGCGGGCTTCGCGGCTCCAGTCGCCCTGGCCGCGATGGCCTTTGGCAATTACCTCGCAGGGGTTTGGCCAGGAGTGCCACCCTTGCCGGCATCACTCGCAGTGCTGTGGCTGGCAACCCCGTTGTTGTTAGGAGATACCACACTTGGCGGCAGGTTCCAAACCTCGATGACCGTGCTCAAAGTGCTGTTGATCCTCGGCGTGATCGGTGCCGGGTGTTGCGCCGGGCATTGGCAACCGGTCTCATTTCTGCCGCAATCCGGTGATGGCCGGTTGATCGTCGGCGCACCTTTTGCAGTCAGTCTGGTCTATGTGATGTTCGCGTATTCGGGATGGAATGCCTCCACCTATATCGCCGGCGAAGTGCGCAATCCAGCGCGCGTCCTGCCACTCTCGGTCGGTATCGGAACATTGTTAGTAATGGGCTTGTATCTCGCGGTCAACGCCGCATTCCTCCGAAGCACCCCAATGGCGGATATGGCCGGCAAAGTCGAAATCGCCCTGATCGCCGGCCCCCATTTGTTCGGCACCGCAGGCACCCGAATCATGGCCGCCTTGATTTGCCTCGGTCTCATATCCACCGTCAGCGCGATGATGTGGATCGGCCCGCGCGTCATGGTCGTTATGGGCGAGGACTTGCGCGGCCTGCGCTGGTTTGCCGGCAGAAACCATCGCGGCACTCCCGTGCGGGCCACCTTGGCACAGTTCGCGCTTGTCAACGTGTTCCTGCTCACCGCGAGCTTCGATCAGGTGCTCACCTGCGCCACCTTCGTGCTCCAGTTGTGCTCGTTTTTGACCGTGTTAGGCGTCTGCGTGCTGCGGCATACGCGACCGGATCTGCCGCGCCCCTATCGGACCTGGGGCTACCCGGTCACCCCGTGGCTGTTCCTCATCGTCACCGCTTGGATGCTATGGCATATCTTCCGCTCGAAACCAGCCGAGTCACTCGTCGGCCTCGGCATCGCCGCTCTCGGGCTTTTGCTTTACTTGCTTTCCGCTAAAACCCGTCCATCATCACCCTAATCGCCCAACCACCATGCGCCGGAACCACCCCCACCTCACCCTGGCCGCTGCCATCTGCTTGCTGGCCGCCCCCGCCTCAGCCCAGACTCCCCAGACTCCCCAGACTCCCCAGACTCCCTTGGCCGCCCCGATCCATGACACCGCCCGGTTTCTAGCAGGATTGGCCCCGTCCACCGATCCCGCTATGATGGAATTGACCCAGGAAGAGTCGTGGCAAGAACACTCCCATTTTTTCGACACGGCGTGGACGCGCCTGGAACAAAACCAACTCGCTAAAGTGCGCGCTTGGGCTGGCACCCAAATGCCGGAGGCCGTCGCCTCCAAGGGTTCCGTGTTCTACATGTTCAGCGGCCCGGAT
>CAIYYV010000372.1 GCA_903930425.1 Akkermansiaceae bacterium
AGATTGAGATTGCACGCGTGCTTGGAGGTTTCGGGATGCTGGACAAACAAACCATTTTCCCCGATCCGAGAGCCAAGATACCCCGCGAGGCGCTTGATCGCCGGATAGACCATTTTCAGCGTTTCGACATCACCCGTGTATAACAAATGATCCCATGCGACCGGTGCCAGCCACGCGGCAAATTCGTCGGAGGGAAACGGCCCGTAATCACCTGCGGCCGGCGGAACGCTGCGCTCGGCATAAGGCGAGGCATGCACATAGCCTTCCGGCGGTTTGCGGGGCAACAACCAGCCATCAATCGTTTTCCAAGCGTTCTGATTCGGAAGCGAGGCGATCTGCAATGTCCACGTGCTGATGTACCAAAGGCGGTTGAGCCGCTCGTCGCTGCAGAGGAAATACCCGTCATGCGGCGATCGGTCATGCACTTCCTTGTTCACCATACTAACAGAATCAATCGCCACCGAAGTGCCTGGGGTGTCGAGCTGAACCCGCACGTACCTTGTATGGCCCTGGACCAAAGGTGCGATGAACCGCCCGGTGCGCGGGATTGAATAGGTCTCGTGGCGGTTGACATTGGCGGGCAGCACCGGAAGATCTATGGCCCCGCCGAGATAAGTCGCCCTCGACCCGCGGTCAGTACATCCGGTTTCGCCGATTCCATCCGGATGGCAGGCATAAGCCAAACGCACCACGGGCAGGCCTGTTTTTGCCGTGACCGTGAAAACCGCGAATCCGCCAGCGCCCTGTTTGCCGAAATCCAGGATGGCCACCGGCTTTACCCCGCCATTTTCATGGACCAGGCGGCAGCTCCGGCCATCCTCACCCAGAAGCGAGTCGGCCCCTTCGACCTTGCCCTCCGTACGGGTGACGCACACGGGATTGACTCGGTCGCTTGCCGGCGTGAGCACATGCTCCCCGGCCTGCTTCAGCCATGCCGCGTCCCCGGTCTCGCCGGTCCGCTCGGGAGCCGGCAAGTTTGCCAAATCCACAGCTACAGCAATTGAAAGTCCTAACAGCATCTGCATGATCGACATCATCCCAAGTGGCATTAACTTCATCTATTTTCCTTTACGGGACTTACCGTCCGGACATAACATCCATTCGCGAACTAGTTGATTTTCCCCACCAGAACCCCTTCCGGCCGACCCATGTCCCGGCCCTGCCCCGAGGGGTTACTCGTCATGGAGCCAAGCATGTCAAAGGACTGCTGGCCGCTGAAGATAAACACCAGGTTCGGCGGTCCCACTGCGGTTTTCTCTGCGGATTGAGAGACCGTCTCGGCACAGTATCCGGGCATTGAAACTCCCAGCCCCATTACAACCCCTGCCAGTATTGGAAAGTAACGGGGTTTCATTTACAGGGGGGGGTGATGCCAGCAGGGTGTTTTTGGGAGGCGGCATGGATGATTTTTGTGAGATTGGGTTGATGTTTTGATTCTGCGGGTGCGGTGAAGGTGGAGCTTAGCGACGCGGCGGCAAACTTGGAACACCAAAAATGGGTGACAATCGGGTGACAACCGGGTGCGGACGGCGGCGCGCCTCTCGTCCTGTCTGATCATCCTGGCAGATCTACGCAAGTGGGACCATCGCGACATGACGGGCATTCTGGGCTTAACCGATTGATTTTCCTATATTCCACCGGGCTTCCGGCGGATTTTTGATTTAGTTGCGGCGGCTACATTCCAGGTCCTGGCGGGTTTTCGGTGGCCTTCGGGGGGGGGAAGAGCTGCAACAAGCGGGTTTGATCGGCGTTGGGTTCGGTGATGTGAAGGAAGGTGGTGCCGCTAAAACTAACGGTTACGCGGCGTTGGGCACTAAGGATCTGGAGGATGTTGTCCAGAGTCCAGCACCGCTCCTTGGGTTCCATGCTGCCGGCTTTGAGATCGTCGCGCTGCCCGTCAAGCAGCGGTGCGAGCCGCTCGGTGAGGTGCCATTGGAGATAGTAGGCGAGCATGCACAAGAACACGTGGGCGCGGAAACAGTCAGACTGTGGGGAGGCGTTTAGACCTCCGTTGGCCATGTTTACCTCGGACGGGAGCGATCGACTCGGCTTCTCACCCGGACAATGCCCCAGGCTCGTCGCAAGACTGCGTTGCCTCCGCGGTTCTCCAAACAGGGAGGCCGGGTGATTCCAGCTAAAAAACAGCGATGGCTCGCCGCGCCCGTTCCCTCCCGCCGGCCCATGAGAGGACCAGCGGAAGGGTTTTCAAAGCAACGCCCCGCGCTTTCTCACAACCGCGAGGTCACGAGGGTGATGCGGCGGCAGTTGATGGTGCCGGTGATGCGGAGGCGCGGCACGAACTGGATGTCGATGATTCCGAAAGTGCTCTCGGCGGCGGTCCACTCCGGGTGGCGGCAGTCAAGGTGGGTTTCGGCAGCCTCAGGACTCCTTACTTCTGTGAAGTGGCGGTGACACCGGGGGCGGGCGCTGGGGCGGGCTCG
>CAIYYV010000373.1 GCA_903930425.1 Akkermansiaceae bacterium
GACCGGAATCGACGCACCTCTGGTGCACCGGTTGTCGTGTCAACGGCATGGCCGGGTAGCTAAGTGCGGAAGAGATAAGCGCTGAAAGCATCTAAGCGCCAAGCTCCTCCCAAGATGAATTTTCCCCGAAGGATCGTCAGAGACTATGACGTTGATAGGCTTTAGGTGTAAGCGTGGTAACACGTTGAGCCGAGAAGTACTAATCATCCGTTCGGCTTGATTCCTGTTTTTGGAATTGGGAGTATTTGAGAAGCCGTAAGCGGCTCGGTGCAATCGGTTGAGAAGATCAGAAAGACCTCCATATGGATGCCAGAGAGCGGGCGGAGAGAGATGGGAAATTGAGTATTGAATATTGAGTATTGGAAATTCGAATAGCCAATCATCAATACCCAATCATCAATCCTCAATCCTCAATCCCACTCTGGCCCCCAGAGATTCAGTTTTAGATCCGACGGTGCAGAGCCAAGGACGCTAGAATTGCCCTCTGGTGACCCGAGCGTGGTGGAACCACCCGGTCCCATTCCGAACCCGGAAGTGAAACGCCGCAGCGCCGATGGTAGTGGGACGATAGGTCCTGTGAGAGTAGGTCGTCGCCAGGTTATTGCCCGGCTCCAGCATCCGCTGGGGCCGGGCTCTTTTTTTTGGGGGATGGGGGTGGGTAAGCGATGGGTGATGGAAAAGTGAGCAACTTTTGGGTGTCGTGGCGGTTTATAACGAAACTTATTTTAAAACGATGAAAAATTCCTGGATTGTTCCTGCAGCAGCGTTGGTGGTTGGGGCCCTTGGTGGTTATATTTCTGGCAATCAGACGAGTTCCGGCACTGCTGGGGCGGCGGCTGAGAACCGGGCGGGGAGAACTCGCTCGTCGAGTCGATCTGAAAGTTCGGCAGCGGAGTCCTCGGCCAAGCATGCCAATCGTGTGATGGGGATGGAGGAAATTTCGCGCATGCCGGGCAACTCGGATCGCATCAAGGCTTTGTTGGATTTTTATGCGAGTTTGACGCCGGCTCAATTGGAAGAAGAAGCGCGCAAGCTGGAGAATCTGCCGTTCAATGAGCGCATGATGGCGTCAGTTTTACTTTTCGGGCGTTGGGCGGAAAAGGACCCCACAGCCGCGATGGCATTTTCGAACACGATGGGCGGCATGGGGATGTTCGTACGTCCGACGATTCTTCAGAGTTGGGCGAGCGTGGATCCGGCGAATGCGGCGAAATACTATGCGTTAAATCCCCGTGAGTTTGCCATCATGGGTGGTGGCCGGGGGCCGATGAGAGGTCAGGCGGCGTCATCGATCATTGCGGGTGAGTGGGCCCGGCAGGATCCCTCCGCTGCCATGGCATGGGCGAGTTCCCTGACGCTCGACCAGGCGCAGGCGATGAATGCAGTCGTGGGTGAAGTCGCCAAGACCGATCCCAAAAAAGCGGCGGAGATGCTTGCGACGATGAGCAGCACGGATAAGTCGGATGCTTATCAGGCGGTTGCCGCAAAGTATGGGGCGCTGAACTTCAGCGAGGCGCAAACGTGGATTCGCTCTCTGCCGGTCGAGGAACAGGCGGAGGCGCTTGCTTCGGCGATTGCCGGGCTTTCCAATAACGACCCGCAGGCAGCGGCCAAGCAGGTGGCCTTGATGGAGGCTGGATCTGCCAAGGATGGCGCGATTTCCGATGTCGTGAAAGATTTGGCGCGTTTGAATCCTCAGGCGGCCGCAGATTTTCTCAAACAACAAGACAGCGAGAAGGCCCAGAGGAGCGCCATGAACGAGTTGATTCCCACCTGGGTCGCCCAGAACGCGAGTGCTGCTTTGGATTACGCCAATTCATTTGCAGCTGGGAGCATTCGGGACAGCGCGCTTCAGTCGTATATCTGGAGCAATAACACTGCGAATCCTGCGGATCTCGTGAAAGTGGCGGAGACCATGACCGACGAGGGGGATCGTAACCGAAGCGTCGGGATCGCAGCGGCTCGCTGGATGCGCGAGGACGCCGCAGCGGCAAAAGCCTACGTCGAGCAGTCCACGCTATCCGATAATGCCAAGGAGCATATTCTCGATGGTCGTGGCATGTTTGGCGGTGGTGGCCGTGGTCGTGGCAATTGATCGCATCACAAGATACGGTGAGTCTAGTAGACACGCGCCGGTTTATACTGAGGCCGTTGCATCAGTCCCCCGAATGTGGTGGGCTCGTCTGTGAGCCGTCTTAACAAAACAACCGCGATCCTTGCGGAGCGCGGTTGTTAGGAAGTGTTATAAACCAAAAAATTCTCAGGCGGTCGCCATAGCGGTGCGTGCCCTGCGGATCATGCTATTGACGGTTTCAGACGGTTTGGCACCGACTGCGAGCCACTTGTCTGCGATGGCCAGATCGATCGTGAAGTTGGTGCCTTCTTTGAGCGGATCATAGGTGCCGAGTTGCTCGATATAACGACCGTCGCGGCGTTTGCGGCTGTCCACGGCGACAATTTTATAATAGGGGCGGTCTTTGGTGCCCTTGCGGTTGAGACGGATGGAGACGGACATGGTGAAGCTCGATTGCGATCGCCCGAAACTCGGGCGGGGCGCGGAAAATGCAGAATTCACAGCGGCTTGCCAAGCAGAATCTCGCGGAAAATGGATTTTCTCATTCTTGGGTCTCCGGGCGGCCGATCAGCGAGGTGAATCGATCTTCGAGTTGGCGAAGGATTTCGGGATCCTCGACTTTGCCTCCTTCGGTGGTGGTGATGTAGAGGGTGTCCATGGCGACGCCTTTTTCGGTGCAGATGCGGGCATGGGCGGTGTTGAGGCCGTAGTGGTTGACGGTCTGGAAGAGGTCGTGGAGCAGGCCGATGCGGTCGAGGGCTTGGAGTTCGACAGTGGTGCAGGTCGGGTGGAGGTCATTGCTGACGAAGGCCTGCACGGGAACCGGGATGTCGTGGTCGGTTCGGGGTTTGAGGAAATTGACCCGGCGGAGCAGGTGGCGCTCGGGTTCATAATCGGCTGCGGCGAGGATGGTTTCGAAAGTGTCGAGGAAGCGTTTGCGGGTGGAGCTGGTCGAGACGGTTTCGAAGTTGGTGGTGCAGACGCGGAAGATGTTGACGACGATGCCATCGGTGCGCGTGAACAGATCGGCTGATAGAATGTTGATTTGTTCCGAGGCGAACGCGCAGCAGATTTTTTCTAGCAGAAGCGGTTTGTCGCGGGTGGCGAGGACCAATTCGGTGGATCCCTGGTCGGTATGGTCGATCCATTTGATGCACGAGGCGAATGGATTGCCGGTCTCTTTTTCGCGTTCGAGGAAATGACGCACGGTGCGCACCTGAGTGACGATGTTGGTGGCTTGGCGAAAGTGGAATGCGGACGAGGGCATTCGTTCAAAATGGAGATCGACGTCCGGGTGGTAGTCCGCACGCATGATGTCGATCACCTCGTCACGCAGGGCGAAGCGCTCATCATCGAGTTTTTTCGTATAGAGTTCGCGTCCACTTTCGAGGAAATTGCGGGTGGCGGAGTGAAGTTGCAGCATCAGGCATTCTTTCCATCCGCTCCAGGCATCGGGAGCGGTCCCGTTCGAATCCGCAAATGTGAAGAGCAACAGTGCGTCGAGATTCGAGCGTGTTTTGACGATGGTGACGAAATCCGCGATGACCTCCGGATCGTCAAGATTGCGGGTGGTGGCCGTGCGCCAGAACGTGAGGTGGTTATCGACCAAAAACATGATCAGGGTGCGGCGGGCCCCGTGGATTTGAAGACGATTGCACAGTCTGGACGCGAGCATGGCCGAGCCGTCGATGTGTTCTCTCACATTTTCAGCGCGGCCGGTATCATGGAGAATGACGGCGAGATAGAGAGCGTAAGGATCCTCGATTTCATGGAAGAGTCGCCGGTAGATTTCACGTTGTGGGTGGTTTTCCGCGACGAGTTGGTCGAGTTGTTCGACGCAGCGCAGGGTGTGTTCATCGGCGGTGTAGCGATGGAAAAATTCATGTTGGACGAGGCAGTCAAGCGCGCCGAATTCTGGCAGGTAGCGGCCGAGGAAACCGATGCGGTGCATCAGGCGGAGGATGCGGGCGACATCGCCCTTGCGTTCGAGGATGGACTGGAAAATCTGGCGGTTGGTTTTCGAGCAGCGGAAGGCTCGGTCGATGTCGTCCCAGTGATTGGCGATGAGGCGTCGGATTTGGGGGCTGAGTTTGAGGTTGCGGACTTGGCAGTGTTGGAAGAGCCGCATCAAACGGTGGGGGTGCTGTTTGAAAATTTCAGGGGTGGATGGGAACAAGCGCCCGTCGCGTGCGATGAAGCCGTCGAATTCCTCACGGCGTTTTTGTCGAAAGGTGAGGAAGGATCGGATGCCGGATTCGGCGCGCGTGTCCTGTTCGATTTGGAAGGCTTCCATCAGTGAGGTGGTGTGCTGATAGATATGGCGCGTATGGCGGTAATAATCGCGCATGAAAGCTTCGGTGCTGCGGAGGATATCGCGCTGCGGATAGGCAAACGCGGTGGCCACGACGCCTTGGAGTTGGAGGGTGAGTTGATCGGTGCCCTTGTGGGTGTGGTAATGGAGTTCATTGCGCACACGGTGGAGAAAATCATAGGCTTCCTCGATTTCGCGGCATGCTGCTAGGGTGAGAAACTTGCTCTCGACGAGGTCCGCGAGTTGGGCGCTTCCGTGTTTGGCGCGAGCGACCCATTGGATGCAATGGTAATCCCTCATGCCGCCACAGCTTTCTTTGACGTTGGGTTCCTGGAGGAAGACGGTGTGGGAATACTTCTCGTGACGGCTCCGCAGGTCTTGGCTGCGGAGTTCAAAAAACGCCTCCTGGCCCTTGTCGATGCAATCCTTCGCAAAGCGCGCCTGAAAATTTTCAAACAATGCAGCATCGCCCGTGACCAGACGAGCTTCCATGAGGGAGGTTTTATTTTCTTGGTCGGCTTTTGCTTGTTGGAGGCATTCGGGAATGGAGCGGCAGGCATGCCCGACCTTGAAGCCGACATCCCAGAGCAGATAGAGTACATCTTGAACCAACTCTTGAAGCGGCTGGGGGAGGTTTTTGGAGGATCGCGAGAGGAGAAAAAGGATATCGATATCTGAGCGTGGGTTGAGCAAGGAGCGTCCGTAGCCGCCGGTGGCAACCAGAGCGATCGGGAAGCGGGCACCGTCCTTGCGCGCGTGCATCGATGCCGCGAGAATGGACGAGAGGATTGTGTCAATGAGAGCCGCGCGGCTTCGGGCAATGTCCAAGCCTCCTGCACCGGCGCGGTGGCGTTTCAGGATCCGCTGTTCTTCAATTGTTAGAAACTGCTTGTAGAGATCGATTCGTTCGGTCTGCGACAATTGGCCTTCCACGGCGGCCTGGAGGGATTCGCGGGCGTGCCGCTCGAGGGTTTTAAGGTAGTGATGCATTCGGGATGCGGCGGTAGAGGCCCGTTTCAGTGTGAAATCAAACCGGGTGAGCCATAGGGGTGCCAATTTTGGCATAGAGTTCGGTCAGGCGGGACGAGTACTCGATGAGGTCCGCCTCCAAGGTCACTGTGCCGGGTTCGAATATCGTGATGGTAGAGGATCCACCGAATGCGAAGAAGCCCTTTTCCGCGCCTTTATCCACCTGGGTCCCCGGGGTGAACGTCTGCTGGATGGTGCCGACACAAGTCGCCCCGATTTCTAACATCAACACCGTGCCGATGTGGCGTGTCACGAGCGGCGTGAGGGTTCGTTTGTTTGTCCATAGGTAAGAGAGGTGTTGACGCAAGGCGATCGGGGAAACCGAGAAGAGCGGGCCTGGGATCATCCGGGTTTCTCCCGGCACGCCCGCGGCCGGAAAATGAAAACGGTGGTAATCCACCGGGCACAAACGCGAGAGCACCAATGCCCCGTCTGCATAACGGGCGGCCAAATCCGCATCGCCTAACAGACGGGGCAAGTCAAATTTCTGGCCTTTGACAAATACGCTGTCGATCGCGGACGCCTGCGCAAATCCAAGGTGGCGACCGTCCGCCGGAAAGGTGATGCTGGATTCGTGTGGATCGATCGGCCGTGAGGCGGGTTTGAGTTTTCGAAAAAAGAATGCGTTGAAATTCGGAAAGGATTCTGTGGGGTCGGAAAATTCCGTGGGGTCGAGTCCGTAGCGGGTGATGAACGGGGCGATGCGGGCGGCAGATGCGGGGCGGTTCATGCGTTTGCCAAACCATGAGGAGAAAATCGGGCGTTTCACGAGAGTGGCCAACGCAAGGGCACCTAACGGATTTCCGTAGGTCCAGCGCAGGAAGTTTTCGCCATAGACCTGTTCGGTTTCGATGATACCGGAATGGCGGTTAAAGAAGCGGATTGGATCCATGCTGCGTGGGTTGTAAAGCCCGTGCCGCCGGTTCGCAAGGGTGTAAGAGCGGGCCGTGTGAATGACGACGGAGTCAATGGGTGGTCAGGCCCCCACCCCAAAGGCCGGTAAGACCAGAGGTGGAGCGATTCTTGGAGGCGGTGGGACAACTCGTCTTCGCCCGCTTGCCACCTTGTAATGCATATTGGCGATTTGAGAAATTTCCATTTCCGTGGATGACTCCGCATGGTAGGATTGCCGCGTGTTGTTCCTTCAAAAATTGCTTCCCCTCGTGTTCTTGGCGTTCGTGTGCTGCCAGTGCACCCCGATCGGGCCGCCCGGTGGCGGGCCAGATCGTTATGTTCCGCCGTTGCCTGTGTCTTCCTCTCAGCAGGGTTCGGCTGGCACCGTGCCGATTTCCCGGATGCTGCGTGACGTCAGACTCAAGACAGACATGGTTCCGCGCGGAAAGTATGGCCGCAAAGTCGTCCGCCCGATGATTCCGCGATATATCACGATTCACAGCACGCAGAATTACACCGCAGACGCCTCCCAGCATGCGTTGGCTCTCAAGCGCGGGGCCTTGCGTTCGCCGATCACTCGTGATGGCAATCGCATCGGCTTTCTCATCTGGCACTTCACTGTGGACGATCATCTGGCCATCCAGCACATGCCGATCCGCGAACAGGGCGAACATGCCGATTTTCACGGCCCGGGCAACCGCCTTTCGATCGGTGTTGAAATGTGTGAAAATCGGGGCAGCAACCTGGCGGTCACGGTCGATCGCACGGCCAAACTCACCGCCGTTCTGATGAAAAAAAATGGCATCCCGCTTCGAAATGTGGTGCCCCATTATCATTGGCCACGCCATGGGAAACATCCGCCTAACAAGAATTGCCCGCATTTCTTGTTAGACAACGGGCGGCCCGGTGCCACCTGGCGAGCTTTTCTGGGTCGTGTCGGCTATTACTATCAGCAGTTGCAAGTCTGAGAACGAATGGCGCAACATCTGATAGATCATGGCAGTCCGGGAAACCGTGAGATGGTGCTCGATCCTGCCGTCCACTATGTCTGTCAGCGCTGCACTGCCTGCTGCCGATGGCCGGGCGACGTGCGGCTCGAAGCCGAGGAACTCGAACCCATCGCCCGCTTTCTCGGCTTATCTCTGGAAAACTTTATCCAGTGCTACACACGCTTGCGCTCGAACCGTCACGGGCTTTCGCTGATCGAAAAGGAAAATCACGAATGCATCATGCTCGAAGGCGGGTATTGCCGTATTCACCCCGTAAAACCGGAACAATGCCGGGGCTTTCCTAACAAGTGGAATTTCCCCGCTTGGCGGGACGTCTGCCGGGCGATTCCGGTTCCGGTGGATGGTGAGGCCATAGCCTGCTCCACAGGCGACGAGGAGGCCCGTGGCCGGGATTGACAGTCGTGTTCCTTCGGGCGGTGCTTTTGCGGTTGAATGCCCGCATCGAAAAGCGTCGTAGTCGCTTTTGGCAACGTATGGCCCGGTAACGGGAAAAACGAGCCTTCCGTTGACTTGATGCGGCATCTATCAACTGCGCCGAATGGGGTGATGGACTGCTTGTTTGTTCAGTTGATGTTATGGGGCAAGCAGCAGGGTTACCAATGGTTTGATCTCGGAATGGCACCCTTGTCCGGTTTGGATTCGAGACAGTTTGCGCCGCTTTGGAATCGTATTGGCGGATTGATCTATGATCGTGGTGAGGCGTTTTACAACTTCAACGGTCTTCGTGTCTGGAAGAACAAATTCCAGCCGATTTGGAGGCCCCGATATTTGGCGATTCCGAAAACATGGGATTTGCCCGCCGCCATCCTTGATATCACCACACTCATTGGGAAATCATCCCACCGCTCGCGGAAACCTCATTCCGGGACCTGTTAGGACTGCCTCCCGTGGGTGAGGATTCATTTGCTTTGGCAGAATTAGCGCCCGCGCTTCAGGGGCTGTGCATCGCGCAGTTTTCCGCAGGGCTCGATCCCTTGGATGATGTGAAATGGCTCGATGCGCTTGGCCCGAAGACGCCGCATCAGCTCGTCAGGATCCCCGGGGTGCCGCATGACATGGGCGGTGCCGGTCCGCGTTTTCTCGCGGAATTCGACATGGCAATCCAATGGATGATGGATGCCCGGAATCAGCGACCGCCTCCTTGAGCGGCCATCCCGGAAGATTCCATTTCGCGCCGCAGTCCGCCGCTACGATTTGTCTGTTAGAGAGTTCCCGTTGCGCCGTATGGAAACTCACTTCATGATACGGGCGGCCGGGACCATCGGCGCACCTCGAACGCCTCGTGGGTTTCTAACACCTCAGAATGGGGGAAGGCGTTTTCAAACTCTGGAAACCGGGTATCACCGGGGTGCTCGGCGAACAGGTGGCTCACGAGCAAATCCGTGAGATCGGGCAGGAACGCCGCATAGATTTCGGCACCGCCGATGATGAAGACCCGGCCGTCTAACTGGGGAAGGTTTGCCAGATCCTGAGGCCGGTGAATGACTTCCACTCCCGGTGCGGACCAGGTGCGATCGCGCGTCATGACGATGTTTCGGCGGCGTGGCAATGGCTTGCCGATGGATTCAAATGTTTTGCGGCCCATGACCACCGGATGTCCAGAGGTCGCGTGTTTGAAAAATGCGAGATCTTCGGGCAAGTGCCACGGCAGAGTGCCGGCCCGGCCGATCACGCGATCCGGGGTCATGGCAACGATGGCGGTGAGTTGTGGCATCAGCGGCGGCACGTTTCGAGCAGGCCGGCAAGGAAGCGCGTGATTTGCACCAGGGCGTCGGCGTGGACCGATTCCCCGAGCGGGGCGAGATCGATCCGGCTTTGGGCGAGCAAATCCAGGGCGGTGTCAACGGCGCTTTCAATCGCGCCCTCGTATTCGGCAATGCCTAACAACACCGGAAGGTCAAGCGGTTCTTGGTCGAGAATGCGCTTGTTGAGTTTGATGCGTTGGGGTTCGGACGCGGTTTCTAACAAGTTTAGGATGGGCAGGGTGAGTTTGCCCTTGACGAGGTCGGTGCGCAGTGTTTTGCCGACGACTTCCTCGGAGCCGACGAGGTCCAGGCAATCGTCATATATCTGATAGGCGGTGCCGAGTTTCATGCCGTAGGCAGCGAGGCGCGCTTCGGTATCGGGGTCGAGGCCGGAGAGTTTTCCGGCCAGGCCGGTGGCGGCGGCGAACAAGGCACCGGTTTTCATGCCGATCATGCGGAAGTAATCGGCCTTGGTGAAGGTGAGATCGAAGCGGCGTTGGTTTTGGATAATTTCTCCCTGGCAGACTTCGCGGGCGGCGATGCCGACTTTGCGGCAAATATCGATGTTGTTAAAATCCGTGGCGAGGGTGAGTGCGTGCGAGAACAATGCGTCGCCAAGGAGGACGGAGAGGGAGTTTCCCCATTTGGCATTGGCGGTGGGGATCATTCGGCGGGTGATTGCCCCATCGATAATATCATCATGGACGAGGGTGGCCATGTGGATGAGTTCAAGAATCACACCCAGTTTGACGTGGTGATCCGTGACACCGCTAGTGGCGCCGCCGACAAGGATGGCCAGGGCGGGGCGGATGCGTTTGCCAGAGGTATTACAGATATATGAAACATAGGGCTCGATGGCGGGATCGAAGCCGCGGACTTGCTCGCGGATGGCGGCTTCGACGCGTTCGAGTTTTGGGCGGATCAATTCGAAGGGGAAGAGATCGTTGCGGGTGGGTGCGGTGGAAGTGGCCATGAGGACGCGGGCGACAAGCATCCACAATCTGGCGATTCCGGCAACACGGATATTACCCAGATTTTGGGGAAGGGGTGGCAATCTGCTTGCTAGGGCAGTCGCAATCGTTCTAGCTGGCGACCGTTATGAAAAATCGCACATATGGGTCGGTAGCCGCCGTCATGATTTTGAGCCTTGGGGCCTGCAAGAAAAACGAAGCCGTCAAGGCACCGCCCCCCCCGGTGGCAGGGCAAGCCCCCGCGTCCGTGCCCACGGCACCGGTGACGCCGCCTGCAGTCAAGATTCCCGGCAGGAGTGCCGAGCAACGTGCGGCCCAACTGGGGTTTGTTCAATACTTGCCGCAGGACACGGAAGTCGTCATGTCTTTTCATCAAGGATTGAAGGCGGTGGATCGCGTCAAATCGAGCCAATTTTGGAAACTCCTGCAAAGTGAGTTGGGGCTGGGAGGCACCTCCACTGGGGAGGGTGCGGCGACTGAGCCGACTCGTATCGGGCGCTTGTTAGGTACGGAGTTCACACTCGCGATGGGCAAGACGGCCGGCACGCAAGCGGCGCAGGTTCTGACCGCTTACCGGCGGATGGGGTATTTTCAAATGCGTTTGCTGGCCAAGACCTTTGCGGGTGCCTGCCAATCCGGGGATGTTGCAGCGATGAAGCAAGTCGGGGCTCAACCCTACAGCGCGGAACTGCTCAAGGAACTGCTCGCGGACCCCGAGTCCGGAATCACGCTGGTCGAACGCTTGAAAATGCCCCCGCTTTATCTCGCGTTCCGCACGCCTGCCGCGCAGCGCGAGGCCGCGTCCCAACAACTCGCCGCGCTCGTCGCCAACCTCGGCATGCTCGGCGAGGTGGTCGAATCGGTCTCAATCGAAAAAGCCGGCCAGAAATTCACCGGCCACAAGGTCTCCGGCGCAAAAATTGCTGAAGTCCTCGCAATGGATCGCGAACAAATGGATCAGTTGTTAGAACCTGCAAAGATAGATCAACTGTTCGCTGCCATCGCCAAGAAAGACCTCGTGGTCGTCAGCGGCAGCCTCGGCGAATACTCCATTCTTTTTGTGGGCTCATCCATCGAGGATCTGAACTTGGCAGCCACTCCCGCGCAATCGTTAGTGGCTTCGGACTGCCTCGCCTTCTCTGATGCCTATGCCACAAAGGAACTCACCGCCGTGATGTACGGCCAAAAAAGCGCGATCGATGCGTTGCAAGCTGCTGCCGGCGGACTTTCCGATATGGCCATTGGCCTGCGGGACGGCCTGGCCGGTGCCGAGGGATTGGGGGATACCCGCAACCTCGAAACCCTGCTGCGCACAGTTGGCGAACGAGAATCCGCCCTGCGCAAATTGATCACGAACGAATCGATCGGCATCGCCGCGTTTTTTGAGGACGGCTTCAAGATCGAGTCTTACGGTGGCTCGGACAATGGCGGGGTCGATTGGAAGGCATCGAACAAGCTGGCCTCGCTGGGTGACTCGGAGGGTGTGGTGATGTTTGCGAACATGACCACGGAAGCAGCGTATGATGAGAAGGCCCGTGCCTACATGGAAGTGCTCATGGAAACGGCCTATGCCATGGCGATGAAGGTCGCGGAGTGCAAGGTGCAGGACGCGAAAATCGCTCAGTTCAAGCAAATGGCCATGCTGTTTGACAGCCAATTTCGGCCGGACGCGGTGGCCATGTGGGACGCCTTCAGTGGAGATTTTGGCGGCGGACTCGGTCGCGAACGCGCGTGCATCATGGATCTCAGTGGCTCGGTGCCTGCCCTCCCGGGCATCCCGCAAGCCGTGGTCGATTCCGGGAAATTTCCCAGAATTTCGATCGTAGCCCCCGTGGCGGACCGCGCAAAACTCGCCGCATCGTGGCAAAAAATCAATGCCAGTGCCACCAGCGTTCTGGGCAAAATCAGCGAGATGGCCGAACAAACAATTCCGATGCAAAAACCGATCAGTTCGGAAAAAGATGGCTTCACCACGTGGTTTTTCTCACTGCCATTTTTCAATGATGACTTCATGCCCTCGGTGACCGTCGGCGACAAGTGGTTTGCCGCTTCCACCTCCAAAAAACAGGCACTCGATCTGGTCCAGATGGCCGCCAAGGGTAGCGAGTCCCAAACAGGGCTGTCGTTCAGGCTGAACTTCAAGGCCCTCCAAAAGTTTTCCCGCGAAACACTCAAGAGTGTGGATCAAAATTCCGCAGCGATTTTCAGCAATGGTGCCGTCCCGACCGATGAGATGGCAAAAGCTGCTAGAATCATTGAGGCCATGAAGGATCTCGATCAATTCACCGTGCACGTGCGCCGGGAAGGCGGCGCGCTGCGTTCGAGCATTCACTTTAAAACCCGCTGAGATTTGACCCAAGGAGGGAAGTGGTTCATCGCGTCTCTCCGTTTTTTTCATTCGATGACACTTGACCCCATCGGCACGGTCAGTTCCTGCTTCGGGGGGAAATTCGGCACACCGCGTCAACCCGGGCTTTGTCCGAGTGCCTGGGGATCCTTACGCTTCCATGACGCGTATCGAAACCCGGAAGTGATCCGCGGCCTAGACGGGTTCTCTCACCTCTGGCTCGTCTTCGGCTTCCACAAAACCTCCGACCAAATGTGGAAACCCACCGTCCGCCCGCCTCGCCTCGGCGGCAACCGCCGGGTCGGCGTCTTTGCCAGTCGCTCAACCTTCCGCCCTAACGGACTCGGGCTCTCGCTCGTGCGCCTCGAGGGTATCGACACTTCTGGCAGGCATGCGCCGCAGTTGTTGTTAGGCGGACTGGATTTACTCGACGGCACGCCGGTCTATGACATCAAACCCTACCTGCCCTACGCCGAGGCTGTCCCGGACGCGGCCGTCGGCTTCGCAGACGTCCCGATCCCGCGCCTCGAAATCGAAATTGCCGCAGAAGCACGCGATGAGTTTTCCTGCCTGCCTCCCCGCGCCCAAGCGCTCATTCGTGAAGCGCTCGCGCTCGACCCACGCCCAGCGGTCCAAACGGCCGATGAAACGCGCGTGTTCGGTGCAATCCTCTGCGGGCACAATGTGCGATTCACCGTGCAGCACGGCGTCTGCACGATCCGGGAACTTCCGGCAGTCTAACCGTTAGGCGCGGTCCAGGATCGAGTTCCAATGGAGGAGGTCGTCCTTGCGGGCCTCGAAGAGCGTCGTGGTGTCGTCGTGGATGGTGATGGAAGTGATTTTGTCGCCGACGCCGTTGAATTTGCATCCCTGTTCGCCGGTGTTGTTTTTACCGGTGATTTTTCCGACGACGTCCATGCCATTGGTGACCTGCCCAAAAACCGAGTGGCGGTTGTCGAGAAATGGCGTGGCCGTCGTCGTGATGAAAAACTGCGATCCGTTCGTGCCCGGACCGGCATTCGCCATCGAAAATACGCCCGGCGCGCGATGACGCAGCTCCGGATGGAATTCATCGGCAAACTTGTAGCCGGGACCCCCACGACCACTTTCTGTGGGATCCCCCCCTTGCAGCATGAATCCCTCGATCACGCGGTGAAACGCAATGTTGTCATAATATCCGCGCCGCGCCAGATTGAGAAAATTCGCGCAAGTCAACGGAGCTTTAGAGGCGTAAAAAGTGGCGTCGATGTCGCCGGCGGTCGTGTGAAGGGTGATTTTGATGTCGGACATGAACGCGAGGAAATACCGGATCGGGGCGCTTGGCAATCACCGGATTTGAAGAAGTGGCAGGCATAGCGCATCTATCGAAAGAGTGCCGGTCCGGCCACCTCGAAACTTTCTATTGACGCCAAACGGAAATAGGGTGACGGCGCCCACGTGATCAAGACTTTCTCTGACAGGGAAGCAGAGAAAATATGGAATCAACAGCGCTCCAAGCGTCTGCCATTTTCGATTCAACAACGTGTCCTGAACAAGCTCGCGATGATCAGCCAAGCAGTCGATTTGAATGATTTGAGAATTCTTCCCGCGAACCGATTGGAAACCCTGACACGCGACCGCAGCGGTCAGCACAGTATCCAGATCAACCAACAATGGCGCATCTGCTTCCGCTGGAAGGAAGGAAATGCATACGATTTGCGCAAAGCCCGAGCAGAAACCGGCGCCGTAATTGAATCGCAAGTCGCTCCGCAGTGGGTGGCGGCCTGATTCTCGCAGAGCTTAACCGTTCGCCAGCACCCACTCGTATTCGCCGGCGAGTTGCTCCGTGACCGGGCGCTGCAGCGCGGCGGGCAGGACGCCCCACGTGTAGGTCTCAATTTCGTAGTGCCGACATGCCTGCGGTTGATCGCGGTGCCAAGCGAGCACGTCACGGACGTGGGCACGCGTCGAACGCAGCGGCGGCGCGGGCTCTGAATCTAACGGAATATGAAAGTGGACGCGGGCGTCCTCGAAGTCTGAAGTCTCGGGTGCAGCTGCCAGGAAATCCGGGAGGTCCGAAAAGCGGGTGATGGCACCGGCGGGGTCGCGGGCGAGCACTTGGTGGAAATAGGTCGGCTCGTCAAAGGTGCGGATAGCCTGAATGGCCGACGGATCGCGCGGATCCAATGCAAGCGCGCTGGAGAGGTGGATCTTTGAAAGGCGGATGCCGGCGGCCATGAGACTGTTGAGCGAGGCGCGGGCATCCTCATATTCGAGTGCGAAATGGCAGGCGTCGTAGTTCACGCCGATCCGGCGCTGGAGGGCGGCGGCATCCGGCGCATGGCTTCGGAGGCGGTGAAAAAAAGCGATGGATTCCACCGCGTTCTCGAAATGGCCGAGCGGTTCAGGTTCCAGCCCGAGGTGGAAATCGTGGCCGGTTTGATCGGATAGATCGTCGAGCCAGCCCGCGAGTTCTATCAGGTTTTTGAGCATCAGCGCCTCGTCGGCATCGAATGCCTTATGCGATCCGGGCAGAGTGGACACCGACGCGCCAGTGCCGGGCCGGGCGAGCGCGGCCAAAATGCGAAAGAGGTCCTTGGTGTAGTCCAACCGCGCGGCGGTAGTCCAATCCGGTTGGAATGCTCGCTCCTTGACCCGAGTGCCGTGAAAACTGCCGTAAGGGAAACCATTGATCGTGAAAACGTAGGTGCCGGTGGCGGTGAGCCAGTCGCGGAATTCCGAAAGATGGCTGCCGCCTAACAATTCGCGTGCCGCCACCGCCGACAGCCGCAGGCCGATGGCAAAGGGCGCGTTTTCCGAAAGGGTTCCCTTTGCCCGTAACAAATCCCTAACAGCCAAGACCTCGCTGTGCAGCATCTGCCGCGTTTCCTCCCAGGTTTCCGCCGGGTGGATGTTGGTGCAGTAGGCGAGGTGGGACTGGCGGAATTTCATCGCATGGTTGGGGCTAACACGGAAAGGTGGTGCGGCAAGGTAGCGCGGCCTCGATGAGGCCGCATGTCGATAGGAAGAGGATGGGAACGCCCAAGACCCGACCTTCTGATTTTTTGCTTGGACTTTCTATCGGCACCCCTTCGGCCTGCGCTCTCATCGAACGCGAGCCAAGCACGGAGTTCGGCGGCATCCTTCACGACCGGGCCGGGGTGCGGATGGGCTGTGGCCCAGCGGCGGGTGTTCTCGCAGAGGCTGCGCACGTGGGCGGCGGCTTCGCGGACCCAATCGTCTTTGCTGCGCCAAAGTTCTTCAAGGATCGGATGCGTTTTCATACGACTATTCTTCCATCAATTCGAGCGGAGTGCAATCGTTTGGCAGATTCCAGCCTTGGATCGCCGCCTCGCGTTCCAAATGCCGGAGGATTTTTAGCATTCGCCAGATGGCGGCAGTTCCAGGTGAGCAGGTAATCGGTCATGAGTATCCGAGCCAACTCGTCAACACCCTGCTCCTTCCACCGCGCTCCCCAAACAGATCCATCCAAGCGCAAGGGCGCGCATCATTGGGGTAATTCAGGTCAGCGCCAAATGGTGCCTGATGCTACTTGGCCTCGAACGCCCGCACTTCGACCAGGTGCACCGCCGGGTTGGCGGAGTTCTTGAGCAGGGTCACGCGCAGGAAACGCGCCTTGGTTACGGGGAACTGGTGGCGGTAGCCGTCCTTGGTGGCGGGGGCCTGATTGGCCGAGGCGTCGACCACGTCGGTCCAGTGGGTGCCGTCTTCGGACAGGGACAGCATATACTGATAGAAGCGGCCGTCGCCGGTCTCGCCGCCCCACCAGGTGTAGAGGTGGATGGCATTGAGCGCACAGGACCGGCCCAGATCGACCTGCCACCAGCGGGGGGCCGGCTGGGCGCCCCAATACTGGGTGGGGTCAAGGATGCCGTCGTTGGCCAGCTGCGGATAGAACCCGTCACGCTCGCCGCCGGAGGTGGTCACGGGTTTGCGGCATGTGATGTTAGACGGGTCGTAATCCACCTGTTGAAACGTGGCGCTCCAGGTGCTGCCCACGGGCTTGCCCGCGCCGTCAAACAACCGGGCCTTGAGCGAGGTAGACTTGTCAATGGTGATAGGTCCGGCATAAGCGGGCGAAGCGGCCGTCGGCACACTGCCATCGAACGCATAGCGGATGACGCCCGCCCGCTGGCCGGCCGACTGGATCGTCACCTTGGCCCGCCGTCCGAAGCGCAGGTCCTGCGGGGCCACGGTGCCCTCGGCAGTGACCACCAGTGGGCGGCACTCGTAGGTCTGGTGCCAGAGGTAACCGGCCGGTCGATCCTGCGCGTCGAACCGTTGGGCCATCACGGTCGCCGTGTCGGTTAGCACGAGCGGCGCGGCATAGGCGGGCGAGCTGGCCGCGGGGGCCGAGCCGTCGATCGTGTAGCGGATGCGTTGGTTAGGGTCGGAGCTGGTCAGGGTCAGGGTGAGCCGGGTGGCAAACCCGCCATCCGCCGGGGCGGATAGGCCGTCGGTGAGTACGCCCGCCTGGTCCTGCGGGATCAATCCGTCGGCCACGGCCGTGACCGAGTTTTTGAACTCGGGCAGCAACACGGCGAGTTCGTCGAGGGCGCGCGGCTGAGGGCATCCGGGTCCGGTGTATTCCATCAC